>NZ_JASJVE010000028.1:0-59340 GCF_036346185.1 Pseudomonas sp. 10C3
GCTCCAGAGAGAGATCGGGAGCACAGCGTCAGGCATTAGCCGACGGCTTGGAATGTGTGCTTTATGGCGCGCTTACGTACTACCCAGGAGCAGATCATGGCAAAGTCTGGCAGTAGCAAAAGCGGTTCTGGATCTACCAGTAAAGGTGGGGCCGGCTCTAAAGCACAAGCTGTAGCAAACCTCCCCAGCAAGACCGGAGGGATATCCGGCGGAGATAAAGGGAATGCCCCGCTGGAGGCAGCGCAGGCCCCATTTTCTGCTATAACACCTACAGACAGTTCCAAGCGGTCTTCTCACCTAGCTCACCGGAGATCGATTGCCGACGCCGAGCGATCTCCGGCGAACAGTTCGCAGGTGAGTGAGCCAATAGTTAGGGATATGCGGCTCGGACGCTCGAAAATATATACAGCCTGTAATCAGAGCAAATTATTAGATATTGCGTCAACACCCAACTCAATACTCCTAATCGACAACAAAGGACAGTCGTTTGGTGAGAATAGACCAATACGGATATCCGTAATTTCCTGACGCGGGATCCAAGAAGAAAGTTTAGCTATATCTATGGATGTAATGCCTTGATTTGCTGGGAAAGCCACACTGTTTTTCTCAGAAAAATCAGATGCTTTAGTGGCCCAAAATACCTGAACTTGAATTTTTTCATTATCCGGACTGTTAGCGCATTTCAGGTCTAATAAGAGTTTTTCAGCGTACTTCGGCTGCACAGGGCTGGAAAGTTTGTAAATGACGAAGGGTCTGACTCCTGTTGTTTTATAGGAGCCCAAGCTATCCAGGATCGCGAGATCATTAGTATACGTTGCAATTCCCTGAGCATGACTGACAAACCCGCTTCTAGAATTAGAGATACGCATACAGTTTTCTTTATCGATGTACTTACTAGGAACAATCATTCGCCACGCATAGGGGTAAATTGGAATTGACGAATTGGATGTTTCATCAACAGTAGTGCTAGCACACATCTGCTCTGAAAAATCAAGCTGTGATTTTATTGGAAGCCCCGGAGAAGACCATTCAAAAATATAGCTATACCCATAAAAATACAGACTAATAAATGCAATCAAAAAAGAAATCCCAAGAAATTTCAGTTTTTTGCAGCTAACTATTTGACCTGCACAAATAATGAATAGCAAAACAACTAGAACATTTATCCCCATAAAATATCTATCAGGGAAAGTGGTTTTATAATTAGACAGCAGCAAAGTAAGTCCAGGACGCATCACAACAGTCGCAACGCTATAGAAAATAACAGTCAAAGATAAAAGCAAAATAAAGGATCTAGCATTTTCATTTACAGATCTAAAGTAAGAAACGACGACAAAACCTACAAGTAAAGAAAATGCAATCAGTGCTGTCGCATCAGAGATACTTCCATACCAAGGAAATAAAAATGGATACGTAATTGATCTAGCAATCAACACCTCAACGAGGCTACCAATAAAAAATCCGCTCTGTATCCCCCCAGCGCTACCCATTCTTGGGAGCAAAAAAAACAGAAGGATGGTGAGAGGCGCAACAAGTGATACACTCCTAAGGAGCAATGACCTTATATTAAACCCCTTTAAAAACTCTATTGATAAATACAAAAAACATACCGCAAATACAAACGGATTGGTTGCGGCGCACAATAGCAATAAAAAATCTATTAGCGCTATCTTGTACAATGCAGTAACTCTGTCTCGCCAAAAAAGCAACAAGACAGCAATTAGCGGCATATAGAAACCAACCTGCAAAGCCCTACCAATTATTTCATTCTGACTTGTTCCCAAAGGGATAAATATCACAGCAAAAAACGCAACAACCCCTAAAGCTGACGAGGAAACTCTCCTGACAGTTAAGAACGATAAAGTCGCCACCCCAGAAAAAAACAGAAAAGAAGTTACTGCTATAGCCTGCGGCAACAGGGCTAATGGGTTCCCAGAAAAAAGCAAACTTATTTTTGATGAGAGAAATAAGATGAGCGTATTTATAAATACAAAGTAATCATCCCTTGAGTTTATTAATGCGTGCCACCACCCCTCCCTTAAGGCTAGCGCAGACCAAGTGCCATCTTCTGCATACATCACAGGGTTGATTAAGGGATCAGGATTCCTTAAAAATAGAACGACCATACCAACTACAAGTAGCAACAAAGGGACTACGAGCTCGTATATTTTTTTTCTTTTTGTGATTTCATAAAAAGAAGAAATTAATTTCATTTATTATAAGATCCAAAGCACGCCATACAAAGAATCAAAAGTACGGAAAAATTACCTCTGATACTGCTTATCTTGGTCGGCACCTCTCCTTTAGGGTAACGCCTAACTGTCGCTAATTCGGCGCAGCGATAACCCAACTTCGGTGCTCTATACGAAAGATAGGCGAGCAGCTCGTAGGTCATGAACACATCGCGGAATATCGCCACTTTCGGGTCTAACAGTAATTTGCGGCTGTAGGCACGGAAACCCTGGGTGGTGTCTGTCCATTTAAAACCGGAAGACAGGCTCAGCATTGGCGCATGGATAAAGCGGATCGCGAAGTCTCGCGATTTAGGGGTGTTCTCTGCAACACCTCCCGAGACAAAGCGGGACGCCTGGACGAAGTCCACGCCTTGCTTGAGCGCGTCAATGAAGCGAGGTATGGCCTCAGGGTCGTCCTTGTCGTTACCGTCAATCGTGACGATGCCCTCATAGCCTTGGTCAAGTGCAAAGGCATAAGCGCAACGCAGTTGAGCGCTTAATTTTCCCGAAGCGGTTTTGAGCAGCAGTCCTCGCACGCCAACCTGTTGCAGCGCTTGCAACTCAAGCGAGCCATCTGTGGTGCCGCCATCCACGATAATGATATCGGCAATGCCGTGGATGTTGAGAGCTGCCATCCTGGCCAGCAGGCTCTTGATCCGTTCACCTTCATTGATGACCGGAATCACCACGCACCAAGGGTGCTGACGGCCGAGCCATAGCGGAGTTTCAAAGGCGGGTACTTGCCAGGTCTTACGCGCCGCAGACGTTATATCGGTAGGCATCATTGTGTTTACCATCAAGCGACGCGCGCTGTGATCAGCGCTACGCCAGCAATTACCAGTAGAATTCCCGCCCCTGTCGTCCAGTGGAAGGGTTCACGAAAAATCAGCACCGAAGACAACGCCACGGTCGCCACTGCCCCGGCGGTCAGCACCGGGTGTGCCACATTTAAAGGGAGGCGGGCCAACGCTGCGGCATAGAGTAGAAAGGCGCCACCGTACAACCCGAGGCCCAGCCAGAACGGCCAATTACTCAGTGCGCCCAGTGGGTCACTGAGAGACGGAAACTTGCGCGGCGGCATCATGGCCATCTTCACCAGCACGCTGGCGGAGGCATTGGAGAGAATCCCGACAAGCAGGATGAGCCACTTCATACGCGGCCCCCCACGCTATGCCTGCGGTAATGCTGGATCGCCACGTTCAGTGCTCGCTCGATCGAAACAGCATGCGGCTCATCCTTGGTCGCGAGCATCTCGATGGTCACGACAGGGTTGGGTAGATAGCGCTCCAGGGCCGTCACCATCAGTCCATGATCCGTGCTTCCATCCCCCAGAGGAAGCAGATTGGGCTCGCTGGCATGCACATGCCCGATAAGGGCGGCGCAGTCTTGCAGCACCAGACAAGGGTCTTCGCCATTGATGGCCAACGCGCCAGTGTCCAGTTGCATCCTGATGGCGGGATGATCGACCTGCTTCACCACCAGAGCCGTTTCAGCGCTGGTGGTCATGAAGTTGGCGCCATAACACGTAGGATTAGGCTCAAGGCAGATCGTCACACCGTGGGCCTGAGCGATGTCCCCCAGCTGTCTGAAGAAAGGTACCGCCACGTCCAGTGTTTCCTGGTCATCAAGCCCGGTGCGATCACGATTCTTTGGTGAGCCAAAAACCAGCCGCGTGGCGCCCAGCCCCGAGCCGATTCGGCACACGGCGTCCAGGTGTTTCAACAGTGCGCACTGGCTTTGGGCTGAACCAAATACATTCAGCCCCGTGGTGCCGAACAACAGCGCCTGCATCCCGGTGATGTCGATGCCTCGCTCGGCCCACCAGTCTTTGACTTGAGTAATCTGCTCATCCGTAGCGTTGGCGGGAACAGGAAAATACTTGCCGGGTGCGACATCAATCGCATCAATCGCAAAGCGCTGAAGGAGCGTGGCGATGGCTTCATCTTCTGCGGTGTCCCACGCAATGTTGGAAATAGCCAACCTCATATTTTCGCTCCCGCATCGACTTTGATCGTGAGCGGCTCGGACTGAGCGTAGGTCCTGACCGCCTGCACCGTTTCACGGGCGCTGTACTGATAGCGCCCGGCGGCTCCAAACACGTGAGCGTGTTTGGACTGCATGTCGTAGGTTGCTGCCGGGGTAGCCAAGGCATTCGTGAACGGCCTGCCGAACCCCCGTTGTGACACATCCGCCACGCTGATCGGCTCTGCGGTGAGGTGAACCAACTTCAAACCGGCGTTCAGCGCGGTTTGAATGTCGTACCAAAGATTGACCATCGGGTAAAACTGGAAGACCCCGCGGCTATCGATGGCCTGAAGATTGTTGTCATTCAGAAAGTCGAAGATCACGTTCTTACGCAGACCAGGCCCGACAAGCCCAGGCAGACGGACGATCAAATGATTAGGGAAATGGCTTTCGACAAACTTCTCCAAGAGCCGACGATGCAGGCCATAGGCGTGCAGGTCCGACTCATCGACAGGGGTATCCTCATCAACGCCCATGACGGTGCTGAAGACATCGACCGTGCTGATCAAAATGAAGGTGTTGCACTGAATGGTTTTCAGGTGGGCGATCAGGCCCTCGATTTTCTGCCGATCCGCTTCAGGTTCGCGGTTGGCCATCCACTTTTGAGCGGGGGCGCCTGCGCAGACGACGGTATCGAATAACTTTCCATTTATATCGCCAATATTTATTGATCGATAAAGTGATGTGAAGGCTTGCTGCTTTAGAAGCGTACTGCCAACAAATCCTGAAAAGCCAATAAGTGAGTTAGCCATTCACTGCTCCAAATTTGGATCGTTCTTGGTCACTGATGCTGAGGAAAATTTCAGCATCAAGCGTTTCAAGGACATCATAAATATTGTCAATTTTCCCACCCAGCACTGAATAGCATCCCGGCAACTCTGCGTGCTTTTCAAAAAGGATCGGCCTCCCATCGTCACCCTCATTTTTCACAAGAACGGTTTTGACTTCGAACAGCGAGTCGACGTGTTTGGCTTTCAATACATCGGGGATATATCGTCCAACGTCTCTGACCATCCGATCCACACGGGTTGCCTGTTCGTAATTCCGGAGCCTTTCGTAAGGATCGATGCCTTGCTGGTCATTCCAGTGCAGGTGTGGCGTATAGCGAACATGGGACAGCGTATGTAGTCCGCGAGCAGGAAACGGCATCATCGAGAAAAAAGGGCCATCCATCACGGTAATGCCCAAGCCGTTCAGTGATGAGGGCACCTGCATCAGGGCCATTTCTGTGATTTCTTGCTTGAGACCGGTTTGTACCCCTGGGAAATCGCCTTTGAACTGA
The DNA here is from genome assembly GCF_036346185.1 of Pseudomonas sp. 10C3. Classification (NCBI taxonomy): domain Bacteria; kingdom Pseudomonadati; phylum Pseudomonadota; class Gammaproteobacteria; order Pseudomonadales; family Pseudomonadaceae; genus Pseudomonas; species Pseudomonas sp. 10C3. The sequence continues at coordinate 5,542 of NZ_JASJVE010000028.1, forward strand.
TTAAGGCCACTGTAAGTGCAGTTGAATACATAACGGCAGGAAATCAGCTCCTGGCCCCCCTGTTTTGTTTCGGCAATGACACGTAACTGCGTATCCGCATTCGGCCCTTTCGAGATCGAGGTCACCCGCGTTTCATAGCAGACCTGCACACCGCTTTCTTTCAGTTCTCGTTCTGCCCAGCTCGCAAGTTTTGTCGTGTCGAATGCATATTCCTCGACCAGGAACACATCTTCGATCAGACGAGGTTCAAACAATGCCTTTAATTCCGGATCGGCTGACTGAATACTCGCCCCAATGTTCCGGCAAAAACGCTCAAATTGCTTGGCCGTGACCTTTGAGTTTCGCCGGGCAATGGCATAGAGCTTGGTGAAGTCTTGCTTAACGGCTTGTGGCCAATCGCGCACAAATTTAGGCAGGTTAATCCGGCTTCGATAGGCTGTAGTGAAGCTGCGAGGGTAATGATAGCCGTTGTGCACACGCGCTTGGTTGTTATAAGAAGCACGCATCAGCAGCGCCGGCTCACGCTCAACCAGAATGATGCGCTTAAATCCTCGGAGCTTGGCCAGATACACAGCAATAGCAGCACCATAAAACCCGCCGCCGATTATCACGGCATCCTGGGTTTTATCCAGACTCGACATCAGGAAGCTCGTTCGCTTGTTCGGGGAGTCATCTCAGCTGGAGTTGACGCAACCCCTTCAATATTTAGCTTCTCTAGGCGGGTCATTCGGGCACTGGTGAACTCTTGGGCAACATGATAGAGCGGCCCCTCATTCGATAGGCTGGCCATGTTCAGAATGTATTCGCCCAATACCAGCAGAACAAGTGATATCAGGAAAAACATCCCCGACTGCTGGAGAGAAAGACTGATCCAGCCTGGTGCAACATCAGTTTTCAAAATACCAATCGCAATCACATAAACGCAGTACAACAGGTTGGCAGCCGCGCCGAACACCGATAGCGATGTCACCAGACGCATCGGAGCCCGGGTGGTCGATACCAGTAACCTTATGCCTCGGTCGAGGCTGTCTCCCAATAGCTTGACGCGCGACGCCTTCGGTGTTGCGCTGTAGCTGAGATAAGCGCGTGCAAAACCAGCTGTTGCAGGGAGATGGCGATAAGTCATCGCGGGCTGTGGGTGCTGAAGAATGAAATTGATCACCCGTTTGCTCAGGATGCGGTATTGCGGCGCTTCTTTGGCAAGGTGGACGCCGTTGAATGCGTTATAGAGCCAATGAAAGATCGAGTAACCCGCTCTGTAGCGAAGACTCTGCGCTGGCTTTTGCTCATTATGGGCAAACACCACATCCGCACCACTGACCGCTTGGTTAAGCATCTCTGGGACAAACTTGATGTCATCAGCCAGAGGATCGATAACGGCCACAAAGTCGCCCAATGCATTCTCCAGCCCGACCCATGAGGCGGTGTCCGCATCCACTTCCTTGGTCAGCGCATACACCTGTAGATTGGCCAATCCGCTTTCGCTGGTCAGATTTTTTAAAACTAAAATGCTGTCATCATGCGACGCATTATCGACGACGATCAATTCATAATCACCGACGATTGGAGTAATCACCGTCGCAGCGTCAGATAGGATTTTTTCAATATCTTCGGATTGATTACGGATAACGAACACCACGGACAAAAAACAAGTGAAATATGCCATTTTAAATTCTCTTAGATTCTACTGTCCAGAAAGCCGGGTCATAGTTTCAGTCGCAAAACTGAACTAGAAACGGCCATGCAGGCAACAGGTCGAAACGCCGGACGATACCGTTGAGATCGACAACGAGAGGAAAGAGCAAAGGCAGTCACGAAAGCTCGTCCCTGTGCGCTGGCCAAGTGAGGCTTTCCCTGCGAAGTGAATCTACGAAAACAACAGCCGGCTTTAGCAAAAGCTACCAAGAGGCCGGCATACTTTTAGCCGCGCGCAAAAGTATCACGAACATCACTCTTTTTAATGGTAAAACCACCAGATGCATCTGGCTCGCTTGCCAGCAGGCTGGCCATTACACGTTTGGCCACTTCTGTAGTTGAGCCTGTGACTCTGCTCTGGCGACGCATTCGGACGCTGTTTTTGCGCAAAGTTCGACTCGATTTTAGCGACAAGGTAACTCTCATTTGGCCCAGTAGTGCAGGCCTGGCGGGTCGAAAAAATGAACAGGCCGCATTCATTGGTAGCTATTTTAGGTGGTCACCTGCTTATAGCCCGAGACGCATAGCTGTTGCTGGTCCCTAATTGAAGTCGGGAGCAATACTAAGGGTACGGGATAGCTTATGAATAAAGCAGATCCGCCCGCGAGTAAGGTGAGGGCGTTACTGGTATAACCCCGCGAGCGAAGAAGGTACGAACGGCGTTTTTTTTCAGCATACCATGGTCATTAGTCTGGCTCAATGAACCGCTGATGACTTTGGTACGGACGTATTATGGAGCTTGGCTATCTCCTTGACCCAAAAGCGACGGTAGTCCGATTGATCAGGTGACAACGGCTGTTGATTCGACCACTGATGGGCACGGTTTAGCTCGGCCCGATAGGCCTTCCACTCCATTTCATTCGCGGTTTCTTTTGCCCTGCGCTCGTCATCAAACCAGCCAAGGACATAGGCTTCGCCTTGATCGCGACCGTGTTCAACCAGCAAATAAATATTTTCCATAAGCTTCACCCTGCACCTACAAAATACGTTCTATGGCCCATTTTGGGCTCGCAACCGCTTTATCGGCAACCGGCAGTGAAGGTTTAGGTAGCAATAGCGCGCCGCAATGGCGTTCTCTGACCTGCCCACGAGCGCTGAAAGATGGACGGCAGGCGTGGCTGCCACTGCTGATGAGTTCAAGGAGGTTGCAGAAGCTGAAAGCTAGTGTCCTGTCTTTGAAATAAGTTTCTAACCCTAGCTATGCTTATGTGGTCAGTCAGTGCTTGGAGTGATCACATGAACTTTCAGGACATCGTGCTCAGTGAAGACGAACAAATTGAACTGAGTCGGCGCAGAAGATCAGCCACGATCAGTCAGCGCGACGGTCGTCGGGCGCGAGTGATTTTGCTGGCCGCTCAAGGTTGTTCTCGTAACGAGATTGCCCAGTTGACCGGTCTTTCGGTTGTTTCAGTTACACGCTGGTGCAAGCGTTTTCAAGAGCTGCGTCTGCAAGGTCTGGTGGATCTGCCCGGACGAGGTCGCAAGCCATCCTTGCCGGCCGAAGCGTTTAAGCGAGTCATTGAGCAAGTGATTCAACCGCGTATCGGTCAACCTCGCTGGAGCTGTCGAAGCATGGCGCGAGTCGCCGGTATTTCACCGGCCAGCGTCCAGCGTATATGGGTCGCCAACGACATAAAGCCGCACCTGACACGCACCTTCAAACTGTCCAAAGATCCAAACTTCCAAGAGAAATTCTGGGACGTCATTGGGCTGTATCTGGATCCGCCGGATAAGGCGTTGGTGCTCTGTTTCGATGAAAAAAGCCAGGTTCAGGCCTTGGAGCGCACCCAGCCGGGACTGCCTCTGGGGATCGGTCATATCCGTACGCAATCGCACGATTATGTCCGCCATGGCACCGTCACCTTGTGCACTGCGCTGGATTACTTTCAGGGATGCTTGATCAGTTCCATCGAGTGCCAACACCGGCATCCAGCTCGTGGATGAACATGGTTAAACGCTTCTTTCGCGATATCACGGTATATCTGCGTGACGGCAGTTTCAGTTCGGTTCGCGAACTGGAAAGCTCGATCACCACGTTCCTGGCACTGCGAAATGCGCAGCCGACTCGCTACGTCTGGAACGCCAAGAGGGAAGATATTTTGAACAAGATACACCGAGCCCGTGAGGCAATGGCCTCCCAGGCATGAGGAACTTTATTTATGAGACTGCACACTAGAATCTGATCTTTGATGAGACGGCGGATCACATGATTGGTTACGCCCAATTGCGTGGCCGCTTCGGTCATGGTTACCCACTCGCCATTCTTCTGCGCCGAATGATAGGCACGTATTCCATGCACTCTGCGAAGTGAACTGACGCGGCTCGCGTTCCACGTTTTCCCTTGCCCTGAGCGCATTCCCATACGGTTCAACGACGCAGCAATGTCTTGATCTGACCATCGCCTGCCATACTGCTGATCATCGCGAGCGCCTCATCTGGTGTGCGACAGCCATGCTCGCCTGATTTTGGCTTTCGTACTCGCAACTGTGAGTGCTGACCTCCCTGCCACAAGCCTCGTCGGCAGAAGACTTCGAAGCCTTGCTGCCATGGAACTGCTCGCCAGAGATGCCAAGGTAAACGTAAAGCCCATCTAACGGTATGTGGGGTTTATGGGTCGCTTACTTTCGAAGACCGTTATGGGCGACTGGCGAAGTAGGTTCGCTGCCTGGCACTGATCGGGGAAGATACCTGCTGAAAGGTATGCATATTTAGTGGGCTAGGGCGCGGAAAAAAACGCGGGATGTTCTTTGAGCCAGTCAAGCCAATAACTTGACTGGTTCAGGCTGAGTCTCGTTGTTTGACTGCTGTGAGCTCGCCCCAGCGTTTCGACTGTTGCGTTTGCCGCTCCATATGAGGCTAAGGGCGATAAACGTGCCGACTACTGACATAGCAGCCCAGCACAGAAAAAACGTGACCATGTATTGCTCCTGATTCGGTATGTCTTTGTCCGAACAACCGCGGATTTGAGCTTTTTTGCTGGGCGTCAAAAAACGCCTGAACTAAATTTACCTCTAAAATTAAGTTGTTCAAGTTTAAGTCCGTTATTTTTGTCGTCAAAAAAACGGCTTTTGTTTGTTTTTTTTGGAGCTGTTGTTGTGTGGCTGCCGGCAAGTTGACGTTTTTATATTTTGGCGATTTTTTGGCATTTATTTAAATGAGTTATTTCATAGAGATAGAACGTATAAATGTTGGATTGTCGTGCTTCGACAGAATTACGTCGCTCCACGCAGAATAAGCATGGGTTTGAAAAATAATTGTTTCAAATGAACCTTATCGGCGCTTTAGGACGGAGCCGATGCTCGCTATGGCTTTGCATGCGCGATCAAATATTCGGTAACGCTTCGGTTTTTGACGGGGGGCGACGCTCGGCTACCTTTGAGAGGCAGCTTCGGAAAGCTGCTCTCACCCTGGATAACATGGAGCGTCACTTATGCGTACTTCTGTCCTCTCGTCCTTCTTGTTTGCCTTGTTCACCACTGCTTCGGTCGCTGTGAGTGCAGCGCCTGTTGCGGAGGTTTCAGCGCCGGTCCCTGTCAGTGCCCCAGCCATGATGCAGGCCGAGCAGGGCGAAAGAGTCAATCTCAACACTGCGGATGCCGAGATGCTTCAGCGCGAATTGGCTGGAGTGGGTGAAGCCAAGGCCAAAGCCATCGTGGCTTACCGTGAAGCCAACGGCGAGTTTGCGTCGATTGATGAGCTGCTTGAGGTGAAAGGCATCGGCAAAGCGATCCTTGAAAAAAATCGCGACAAGGTCAGCCTTAACTAAGCAGGCGTTGGTGGATGAAAGGCCGGTCTTTTGACTGGCCTTTTTAATGGGTGATGACTTGTCTGTGAATCGACTGTGCAGCAGTCGCAAAGTGGCTGGATTCACCACAGCAGGAAGGTCGTGCCGACCTTATCGCAGACAAGTCAGCTCCTACGCCCCCCCGGCAGAATCTGGTCTCTGTAGCACCTTGACACGTTTGATGTCGGTCGACATATAATCTAGAAAATTACGGTCGTAATATTAAATGTATCTTCCGCTACGTGGCCTTCAGCGCCCAGGAGAATTGCAATGAGCACCTTGAACGCAAAAGGCACGGCCCTGATTACTGGCGCTTCTTCTGGTATCGGCGCGACTTATGCCGACCGTTTCGCCAAACGCGGCTACGATTTGTTGTTAGTTGCACGCGATCTGGATCGCCTCGAATCCTTGGCAACGCGACTGCGCAGCGAAACGGGTGTAAAGGTAGAGGTCGTGAAAGCGGACTTGACCGATACCGCTGATTTGCTGAAGGTCGAGCAGCGTTTGCGGGGCGATGCGTCTATTTCGCTGTTGCTCAATAACGCAGGTGTGGCGTTGGCCGGTACGTTGGCCGAGGCGGATTTGCAGGGGGTGGATCGTATGATTCAGCTCAATGTGGTGGCGTTGACGCATTTGGCGTCGGCAGCGGCGCAGGGGTTTTCCACGGCTGGGCGCGGCGCGATCATTAATGTGGGTTCGGTGGTGGCGTTGATGCCTGAGCGGTTCAATGCGGGGTATGCGGCGACGAAGGCGTATGTGCTGAGTCTTACCCAATCGTTGAATGCGGAGATCAGTCCGCTGGGTGTACAGGTTCAGGCGGTGCTGCCCGGTGCAACGCGTACTGAGATCTGGGCGCGTAGCGGGGTGGATGTGAATACGTTTCCACCGGAGATGGTGATGGAGGTCGGCGAAATGGTGGATGCTGCGCTGGCGGGTTTTGATCAGGGCGAGTGGGTGACCATTCCTTCTCTGGCGAATGCAGCGGACTGGGAGGCTGCGATAGCGGCCCGTGCTGCGCTGGGCCCTGGTTTGTCTTTGAGCAGTGCGGCGGCTCGTTACAAAGCTCCGGTTGCTTGAGCGTCTATTTTAAAGTCGAGGGTTATTGCATGAGTGAACGCCGAGTCGTAGTGACGGGCATGGGCCTGGTATCACCTTTGGGCAGTGGCGTAGAGGCGGTGTGGCAACGTCTGTTGGCGGGCCGTTCCGGGATAATTCGGTTACCGGAAGAGGTGGTGGCGGATCTGCCTGGCAAGGTCGGTGGCGTTGTGCCGTTGATCGCCGATGACGCCGAGGCCGGGTTCGATGTGGACGCTGCTGCGCCTCCTAAAGAGCAGAAGAAGATGGACCGCTTCATTCTGTACGCACTGGCGGCGGCCAAGGAGGCGGTGGCGCAGGCGGGTTGGGTTGCTGACAGCGAAGAAGCTCAGGAGCGCACGGCGACCATCATTGGTTCTGGCGTGGGTGGTTTCAGTGCGATTGCCGAGGCGGTTCGGATCACGGACAGCCGTGGCCCGCGTCGTTTGTCGCCGTTCACGATCCCTTCGTTTCTGGTCAATCTCGCCGCTGGCAATGTTTCGATCCAGCATGGTTTCAAGGGGCCGCTGGGCGCGCCTGTGACGGCGTGCGCGGCGGGTGTTCAGGCGATTGGCGATGCGGCGCGGATGATTCGTTGCGGCGAGGCCGATATTGCGGTCTGCGGCGGTGCTGAGGCGGCGATTGATCGCGTGAGTCTGGGCGGATTTGCGGCGGCGCGGGCGCTGTCCAGTGCGTTCAATGACACGCCGGAACGTGCGTCGCGTCCGTTTGATCGTGACCGCGATGGGTTTGTGATGGGTGAGGGCGCAGGGATTCTGGTGATTGAGTCGCTGGAACATGCGTTGGCGCGTGGAGCTAAGCCGATTGTCGAGTTGGTGGGGTATGGCACCACGGCTGATGCCTATCACCTGACCGCGGGGCCGGAAGATGGCAGCGGGGCCCGGCGCTCGATGCAGGCGGCGATTCGTCAGGCGGGGATTCAACCTTCCGAGATCCAGCATCTCAATGCGCACGCCACGTCCACGCCGGTGGGCGACAAGGGCGAGATGGCGGCGATCAAGGCGGTGTTTGGTGATCAGGCGTCGATTGCCGTGACGTCGACCAAGTCAGCCACCGGGCATTTGCTCGGCGCGGCAGGCGGGATCGAGGCGATTTTTACGGCATTGGCGATTCGCGATCAAATTGCGCCAGCCACCCTCAATTTCGACAATCCCGATGAAGCGGCGCAGGGCCTGGATATCGTCCACGGCGCGGCACGGCCAATGACTATTGAATATGCCTTGTCCAACGGGTTCGGGTTTGGTGGGGTCAACGCGAGCGTGTTGTTTCGGCGTTGGCACGATTGAGGGGGTGATCGTCGGCACCGGACGGAAATAGATTCTGCCCATAGTGGGAGCTGACTTGTCTGCGAATAAGCCCGGCACGGGCTTCCAGCGATGGTGAATCCAGCCATTTTGCGACAGCTCCAGTCGGACGCGACCCCGGGCCGATTCGCAGACAAGTCTCCCACGGCCTGTCGGCCAGAAGCGGCGGGTGTGTAAGTGAATAGTCAAGCGGTGGCTTGCTGCTTAAGCCACTCACGCGTGGTGTCGAGGATTTGGTCGGATAGCTCTGGATCATTTGCGCTGCGCGACAGTAGCAATGCACCGACCAGGGTCGAGAGGATGACGATGCTTTGCTCGCGGGCACGGGTTTGGTCGGGCAGGGTGTTTTCGATGGATTTGAGCCGTGACTGGATAACTTCATCGGTCGTCGGACTGGCCTGTCCGCGTTGGCCCAGCTCCGCAGACATGGTCGGCAGCGGGCAGCCTTCATCTGGCGAAGCACGGTGCTCTGACGACAGGTAGCTGTCTATAAAGGCTACAAGCGGGCTTTCCTCTGCGAAAAGATTGTTGCAGTGATCGGCAAGATCGTCGGCCGCCTTGCGCAGGGATTGTTCGACCAGGTCATCTTTGGACTTGAAGTGAGCATAAAAGCCGCCATGGGTCAGGCCCAGGGCTTTCATCAGCGGTTGCAGGCCCGTGGCGCCGATGCCATCACGCCGAAAGCGCGCAGACGCTTCATCGATGATCCGTTGATGAGTTTGGGCTTTATGGTCTTCCGAATAGCGCATTACTGGAGCCTCCCGTTTAGGGCTCGTGAGATGGTGTATGTCATTTTCACATGGATGCGCAACATGCCGCATCAAACATTCACTGGACAGTTGCCCGGCTATCAGTTGATTGCAGAGAGTGTTCGGTGATCGGACAGTCGTCTGTTGTTTACTCGGTATCTCCAGTACCCTCTTGATAGTGCCAATGCCCGGATCTTCCGGGCACTGTGAGCAACTATAAAAACAAGATGGGTGTGCGGTGTATGCAAAGCCTTCTGCTTAACGAAAAGAGCATGGTGTTTGAGCGCGCCGACCCTTACGCGGTGTCGGAATACGTCAATCAGCACGTCGGTTCCCACTGTATCCGGCTGCCTGCAACATCAAGGCCGCAGGCCAGCCTGAATCACACTAAATTCGCCAGTCTCGACCTGTGCCGGATCAGTTATGGCGCCAGTGTCCACGTGACGTCTCCCGCGCTTGAAACCATCTATCACCTGCAAATTCTGCTGCGGGGTCAGTGCCTGTCAAAATCCTATGGGCAGGAGCATTACTTCGCGCCGGGCGAGTTGCTGTTGATTAACCCGGACGATCCGGTGGACTTGATGTATTCCGCCGATTGCGAAAAATTCATTCTCAAGTTGCCGCTGCCTTTGCTTGACCTGACCTGCGCCGAGTTGCGCTGGCATAAGCCAAGCGAAGGCATTCGTTTTGCCTCCAATCGCCATAATCTGGCCGAGCTCGATGGTTTTATGAGCCTGTTGGGGTTGGTCTGTCAGGAAGCGGAAACGGACCTGGTGTTGCCTCGGGTTCGTGAGCATTACACCCAGATCATTGCGAGCAAACTGCTCTCGCTACTGGGTACCAACGTCAACCGCGAGACGCTTGACGTGCAGTCCGCGCCATTCGAACGACTGGCCCAGTACATTGCGCAGAACCTCAAGCAAGACATCACCGTCGAGTCACTGGCGCAGTTGAGCCACATGAGCATTCGGTCGCTGTATGCGCTGTTCGAACGCCATGCGGGTACCACACCGATGAACTACATCCGCAGCAAGAAGCTTGAACGTATCCAGGCCAGTTTGTCCGACCCGAGTCACGGCGTGCGCAACCTGACTGAAATCGCTCTGGATTATGGCTTCCTCCATCTGGGTCGCTTCGCCGAGTACTACAAGAATCAGTTTGGTGAATTGCCGTCGGTGACATTGAAACGCCGCTGACTCTCTGTGGGAAATGCTGCGCTGCCGTGCTTGCTGGAAGCCCGTGGCGGGCTTATTCGCAGACAAGTCAGCTCCTACCTATCAAAAGCATTGTGTCAGACCATTCAACGAGCCCTGTCAGGCACACCGCGTTGCGGCTTTCGCAGACAAGGCCGCTCCATATCCTGCCAAGGTTATTTGGGCCCCATTATTGTGCTCAGCGTCTCAGGCGATGGTGCGCCTTGTTGCTGTTGCAGGTGGCCTTGGTCGTCGAGATAGAAGATGGCCGGGGTGGCGGACAGTCCCAGGTCGGTCATTAATTTCAGGTTGGCGTCGAGCTTGGTCTGGATCTCTTTCGGGATGGTTGCCAAGGGTTTGAGCGGGCTGCTTTTGCCAGCGCTTTCGTGAGCGTTCAGCGCGGTTTCGGGGGATTTGTCGGCCAGGAGCGTGGCAGATTTGGCGGCGCTGTCTTCGCGGATAATACCGACCATGATGTGCCGCAACTGTACTTTGCCAGCCTTGACCCACGGTCGCGCCTGTTCCCAGAACATGTTGCAGTAAGGGCAGTTCGGGTCGCTGAACAGGTAGATCACTCGGGGCGCGGTCTTGCTGCCGTCGGCGATCCAGGTGCTGTTCTCCATCTTGTTCCAGACTTCCTTCGCCATCGGCGCATACACCAGCTTGTCCAGCGGCGCCTTGCTCAAGTCTTTGCCTTTTTCGTCGTACAGATTGCCGGCCAGCACATGTTTGCCATCCGGTGTCAGGTAGAACGCCATGCCTTGGTTCTGATACTCGGCGGCATACCCACGCAGGCCATCCGGGGCATCGAAACTGCCGACGATGCGTGCGCCCTTGGCTTCCAGCGCCCGGATCGGTTCGGGCCATGTTTCGGCGTGCAGCAGCGAGCTTTGCAGGGCGATCAGGCTGATGGAGACGGCTAAAAAGTGACGGGGTAATGTCATGGGGTAGTCCTTGAGCGTGAAGAGGGCGCATCGCTGTCGACGCTATCGAGGTAGCGCGCCAGGCTGGCGTTGGACAGTTCGCCGAGGTGGCTGCCACGCAGGCGGCCATCGGCGGTATAGAAAATGGTGGTAGGCAGGGCCATGGAGCCGACGCTTTGCGCCAGTTTGCCGCTGCCATCGAACAGCACGTTGCGCAGATGCAGGCCTTGAACGGCGATGAAGCCAGCGACGGTCTGCTGGCTTTCGGCTTGGTTAACGAACAGGAAGACCACGTCCTCGCGTTCTGCCTGTGCCTTTTGCAGCACCGGCATTTCCCGGCGACACGGCGGACACCACGTTGCCCACAAGTTGATGACCAACGGTTTACCTGTGTAGTCGGCCAGTTGCACCGATTCTCCGGCGGCATTGCGCAAGGTCATCTGTGGCAGGCGCGCGCTTTCCTGGTAGATGCTCAGGCCCATGGTTGCCAGCAACCAGAACAGCAGGCCGCTGCTCAAGCCCAGGCCCAACGGTCGACGCAATGCGTGCTGACGCCAGCCGCGCCAAAGGCCGCCGAGTATCACTGCGAGCACGCCGGGCCAGATCAGAAAGCCACCGTCGCGAATGTCGATGATCTGCCAGAGTTCTTCGCGGAACTGTGGCCAGTAAGCGATCACAAACCCCAGCCGCGCGACGAGTAGACCGAGCACGAACAGGCTGAAGAGCGCTGATTCGGGATTGACGCCGCCACGTTTGGCGACACGCCAGCCGACCAGGGTTGCCAACCCAAGGGCGACGATCAACAGCACGTGGTTCATCGCGAGGGCGAACGGGCCAATCGAGACACTTAACATCAGCCACGCTCTCGTGTTACTTGCCAGTGTTGCAGAAAAGGCTGGGCGTCCACCTCGCCAGTGATGCGTCGGTCACGCCGCTCTTCGCCCGTTGGACTTATCCACAGCAGGCTCGGCGGCCCCGGTACTTGATAGCGACTGAGGAGTTCGCGGCTGGCGGCGTTGTCGGCAGTGACATCCAGGCGTAGCAGGCGTACCTCTTTCAATGCAGCCAGCACCTCGGGTTTTGCGAACACCTGTTTCTCCATGACCTTGCAGGACACGCACCAGTCGGCATAGTAGTCGAGCAACACCCATTGACCTTGCGCCTTTGCAGCGTCGAGTTCGCGCTGAAGGGCTTCGGGTTCATTGACTGTGGTGAACGCGCTATGTTCAACGGCGTTCTGCACTGCTGGCCCCTGCGTGGCGTTGTACACCTGCAATGGACGCAACGGATCTTCTGCGCCGCCTGCTGCGCCGATCAGCATCAAGGCTCCCCAGAGCCCCATCACCAGTCCGCCGGGGCCGAACAGGATCGCGGCGCGTTTGAGTTGCCGGGCCTGCATCACAGCGGCATAGGCCGCGACCAAAAGCAGAACACCGCACCCCCCGACCCACAGCGCCTCATCCAGCAGCGGTCGCACCATGATTAACGCGGTACCAAGGAACAGAAAGCCGAACACGCCTTTGAGCAGGTTCATCCAGGCGCCCGGTTTCGGCAGGAAGCGATTGCCCACGGTGACCAGCAGCAAGAGCGGCACACCGATGCCCAGGCCCATGGCAAACAACACCAGACCACCGTCCAGCGCATTGCCGCTTTGTGCGATGTAGAGCAACGCGCCAGCCAGCGGCGCGGTCATGCATGGGCCGACCATCAACCCGGACAAGGCACCCAACACCCCGGCACCGACCAGACTCCCGCCTTGACGCTGGCGCCCGGCACTTTCCAGTCGGTCACGCAGGGCGGCAGGCAGTTGCAGTTCGAAAAGGCCGAACATCGGTAGCGCCAGAATGACAAACAGCGCGGCGAAACTGCCGAGCAACCAGGGTTGTTGCAACAGCGCTTGCAGGTTGGCGCCCAGCAACGCGGCCAGTACACCGAGACCTGCGTAGATCAGCGCCATGCTCAGCACATAACTGCTGGCCAGGGCGAGCCCGCGTTTGGGGCTCGCACCACTGCCGACCACGACGCCGGCCAGAATCGGCAACATCGGTAACGAGCAGGGGGTAAAGGCCAGGAGCAGGCCCAGGCCAAAGAAAATCAACAGGCTCCAGCCGAGTGCACGTTGCTGCAGGCTGCTCGCCAGTGCCTGGTCCGGCGCCTGGGAAATGCCTGGATTGACGTCGCTGTTGCCGCCCAGGTCGAGCACTTTGTTTTGCGGTGGGTAGCACAGCCCGGCGTCGGCGCACCCTTGCCAGCTCAGTTTCACTTGCCCGCTGGCGGAGGCGGGGATCAGTAGCGCCAGGGTAGTGCGATAGACCTCCTGTTCGCCAAAATACTCATCGCTGTGGGCCTCGCCTTCAGGCAGCGCGGGCCTGTTTTCCGGCGACAAGCCCTCGAATTTCAGTCGCTGCTGATACAGGTAATACCCTTCACTGATACGCCAGTGCAGGCGCGTCTCGCCCGAGGCCAGGCGCTCGGAGCTGAATGTAAACGCCTTGTCCGCTGGCAGAAAGTCCGCCTGAGCGAAAGGGTCGGTGCTCGGGAGTGCCAGGGCCAGGGCGGGTATCAGGTAAAAGATAAACAGCCAAAAAATCCGCATGAACAAAAAGCCTTGAAGTGACAGGTGGGGCAAGGATGCGGCCTGTCGATTAAGCGAGCGTTAATGCCAGAGCGCGAGCACCGTCTTCAGCGCTGCGGAGTCTCTTACCGGGATGGGTGGACACGGGATCATTAATCGCGGGTTAATCGTGTTCTGCTTTAATGGCTTTTTTTTTCCCGAGTCCACCATGCACGTATTGCTCTGCGAAGACGATGACTTGATCGCCAGCGGCATTGTCGCGGGCCTTAATGCCCAAGGGCTGACGGTGGATCATGTCGCCACGGCGGCGGCTGCGCGGGCGATGGTGCTGGCGGCGCAGTTCGATGTGCTGATTCTCGATCTCGGTTTGCCCGATGAAGACGGCCTGATGCTGCTGCGCCAGTTGCGCCAGAACGGTCTTGAGTTGCCCGTGCTGATTCTCACGGCGCGGGACACGGTGACTGATCGGGTCGCCGGTTTACAGGCGGGGGCTGACGATTACCTGCTCAAACCCTTCGATCTGCGCGAGCTCAGCGCTCGCTTGCATACCCTGATCCGTCGGGTGGCGGGGCGCTCGGTGAACCTGATCGAACATGGCTGCCTGACTTATGATCCCAGCAGCCGCGAAACCCTGCTGGCCGGGCAGCCGGTGGACCTTTCCCGTCGCGAACAGGCGCTGTTGCACGCCTTGTTGCATAACCACGGTCGGGTGCTGTCGAGCGAGCAATTGAAGGACAGCGTCTATGGCTTCGGCGATGAAGTGGAGAGCAATGCGCTCAACGTGCACATCCACCATCTGCGCCGAAAGCTGGGTCACACAATCGTCGAAACTGTGCGTGGTTTGGGTTATCGCCTCGGTCCAGCGGATGCCAAGAGCACCGGCCCGGAGGCGCCATGATGAGTTTAAGGGTGCGCCTGAGCCTGATTCTCGGGTCGGTGTTCGTGTTGATCTGGGCCCTGGCGGCGGCCTGGATGCTCTGCGATTTGCGCAGCCAGATGATGCTGTCCCTCGACCAGCGTCTGGGCGCGTCGGCGCACATGGTTGCCGGTCTGCTTGAGCAGTTGCCGACGCCTGGCAAAAGTGACGGCACGCCTCTGAGTGCCGAGCAACTGGGTATTCCCGGTGGGCTCGCGTGCCAGGTCAGCTCGCTGCGGGGGGAGGTGCTGGTGCGCAGTCATGCCGACCCCGATCAGGCCCTCGACGCCCAGCAGTCGGGCTTTCACGATCAAATGATCAATGACGAACACTGGCGCAGTTTCACCCTGACCCAGGGCGATCTGCGCATTACCACGGCAGATCGGCAGGCTGAACGCGACACCCTCCAGCATTCCATCTTGCTCGCGGCGTCGGTTCCTGTGGCGGTGGCCTTGTTCGGTAGCCTGGCGTTGCTGTGGCTGGGCATTGGTCAGGGTTTGGCGCCGCTCAATCGAATGCGCGATGCCTTGAGGCGGCGCAGTGCGGATTCTGTAGAGCCGCTGCACGTCCCCGATCTGCCCAGCGAACTGCAGCCGTTACTGGACACCCAGAATCAATTGTTCCAGCGCATCGCCCAGACCCTTGATCGCGAGCGCCGCCTGACCGGTGACGCCGCCCACGAACTGCGCAGCCCGCTGACCGCTATCAAAACCCACCTGCAAGTGGCACGCATGACCGAAGGCCCGGTGCGGGATCGCTCATTGGCCCACGCGGAAGAGGGTGCCGACCGTCTGCACCGAACCCTGGAGCAATTGCTGTTACTGGCCAGGGTGGAGGGCAGTCTGTCGTTTGATGATGGGGTGCAGTGCAGCGCTGAAGAGGTTGCGCGGTTGGCCATCCACGACGCTAGCCTGGGCGACAGTTCGAGCATCGAGCTGCACATGCCGAAGAATCTCTCTCGCGCGGCGGTGGAGATGCCTGCGGTATTGGCCGTCGCCGCGTTGCGCAATCTGCTGGATAACGCGTTGCGCCACACGCCTGCCGATGCACAGGTCGAGCTGAGCCTTGAGACCGATGCGCATACTGCCTGCTTCCGTGTGCGCGACCATGGCCCTGGCATTGCGAGCGAGGACCTGGCGCACCTCACCGAACGTTTCTGGCGCAACGGTAAAAGCCCTGGAAGCGGCCTGGGCCTGGCCATCGTGCAGGCCATTGTTCAGCGCTGCGCTTGCTCCCTGACATTCGACAGCCAACCTGATGGTTTGCGCGTAGAGCTGCGTGCGCCACTGCGGAGCAATCAGGCGGAGTAGCCCCCCGCATTGATGGATCAAGGCTCAGGCCCGGGCCTGTTGACTCGGGTCAAAGCCTGTTGGCGGGTGTGCTGCTATTCTGCGCGCAGTAGCTGGATGCTCGCGGTGTTGCGGACGTCTGTCTGAATCAGGTCATGAAGGATCAGTGGGGATGGACATGAACGCACCCGAGACCGTGCCGGCGCAGCCTGCGGCCCGCATCAAATTCCCTGTGGGGTTGGTGGTTGCCGTGCTGGTAATGGTGGGCGTGCTGCTCTTGCCGTTGCCGACCGACTTGCCTGTCGCAGGCCACCGGATGCTGGCGATTCTGGCATTCGCCGTGGTTGTCTGGATTACCGAGGCCGTGTCGTACGAAGCCAGCGCGATCATGATTACCTCGCTCATGGCGTTTTTGCTGGGGACTGCGCCGACGCTTCAGGACCCTTCGGTGATTTACGGCTCTTCTGCCGCGATTACCATGGCGCTGACCGGGTTCTCCAATTCCGCACTGGCGCTGGTCGTGGGTGCGCTGTTCATCGCCGCGGCCATGACCCATACCGGGCTGGATCGGCGCATAGCGCTGGTTACGCTGTCGCGGATCGGCACCAGCACCCGACGCATCATGCTCGGCGCCATCGTGGTGACGATTTTACTGAGCCTTGTGGTCCCCAGTGCGACGGCGCGCAGTGCCTGTGTCGTGCCCATCATGATGGGGGTCATCGCGGCGTTCGGTGTGGATAAACGCTCGAATATCGCCGCTGCGATCATGATCATCGTGGCGCAGGGCACCAGCATCTGGAACGTAGGGATTCAGACCGCCGCCGCGCAGAACCTGCTGACGGCCGGCTTCATGGACAAAATGCTGGGTCAGCGCGTGGCCTGGATCGACTGGCTGATTGCCGGCGCTCCGTGGGCAATCATCATGTCCGGTGTGCTGATGTTCCTGGTGCTGAAAATGCTCCCGCCTGAAAGCGACAGCATTCCCGGCGGCAAAGAGGCGGTTGCCAAGTCGTTGGCCGATATCGGGCCGATGACCGGCGCGCAGAAACGTCTGTTGACCGTCTCGATACTGCTGCTCCTGGTCTGGGCCACCGAGGGCAAGCTGCACAGCTTCGACACCACCTCGACGACCTATGCCGGGCTGGTGATACTGCTGCTGCCGCGCTGGGGGATCATGACCTGGAAGGATGTGCAGTCGCGAATTCCATGGGGCACGGTGATTGTGTTCGGGGTGGGGATCAGCCTCGGCACAGCGCTCCTGACCACCCATGCGGGTCAATGGCTTGGCACTCAGGTGGTCAGCCATACCGGCCTGGACCAAGTGGGCCCGCTGGGCGTCTTCGCAATCCTCGGGGCGTTTCTGATCTTGATTCACCTGGGTTTCGCCAGTGCGACCGCGCTGACCTCGGCCATGTTGCCGATCCTGATTGCCGTGCTGCAAACCTTGCCCGGCGATTTCAATCGACTGGGCATGACCATGCTGCTGGGCTTCGCGGTCAGCTACGGCTTCATCCTGCCGGTCAATGCACCGCAGAACATGGTGTGCCTGGGCACGGAAACCTTCACCGCCAAACAATTCGCCCGTGTCGGCCTGGTTGTGACGCTGATTGGGTACCTGCTGATGCTGGTGTTCGGCGCGACCTACTGGAAGTGGCTGGGCTGGATGTAAGGGTTTTTCGCGAAGCGTTGCATTACTCGTTGGCATGACTAGCGGACTGAGCGGTTAATTCATGTATCTACCGATGACGATATCTGGAGGCGGGAATCGAAGGGTTGAGCGACCTGCCGCGCAGCGGCCAGCCACTCAAACTTGGGCCCGAAAAAATCAACGAAATACTGACACTGACCACCCGGCGTGTACCCCAGGAAGCCACTCACTTGAGCGTTCGTTTGCTGGCCAAGTATGCGCGGGTTACCACGTGGCAGGTTCGGCAGGTCTGGACCGCTTCCGACCTCAAACCTCATCGTCTGAAGACCTTCAAAATCAGCAACGACCCTCATTTTGCCGACAAGGTAGTCGACGTGGTCGGGCTCTATCTGAATCCACCGTATAACGCCCTGGTGTTGTCGGTTGATGAGAAAACCCAGATCCAGGCGTTGGATCGCACCCAACCGATGCTGCCGCTACGCCCAGGTCAAGTTGAACGCCGGACGCATGATTACAAACGCCATGGTACGGCGAGTCTGTACACGGCTTTCGACATCATGACCGGCCAAATAATCGGACGTATTACCCAGCGCCATCGAGCCTGAGCATTCAGCCAAGCCGTTCAAGTGGAATAGAACGGCTGAGGCCACCATTAGCTCGGTGCATAAGGCGAAGTTGAGCGTGATAAAAAATAAATTAATGGACTAACCGCTCAGGCCACTAGCAGCGGCCGATTGCCGCAGGCAGCGCCGCGCAGGGAGCATTTGCAGGCTTGGGCTCTGCTGCAAACCCAAGCCAGCACACGCTCCAACAGGCTGCTTCACTCATAGAGCCCGCGGCCTTTGTTTTCTACATTGTCCGTGACGCGCCGGAGCGGACAAGCGTAACAATCTGTATGATGGCAACATGATACCTATTCATTCTTTTGTGCAGGCCATCGATCTCGAGCGCGAAACCGGTCTTAGTAAGGACCTGTTGCGCAAGTGGCGTTCGCGTTACGGCTTTCCGCACCCCATCCATCAAGAGCCGGCCGGAAGCGGCTATCCACGCGAGCAGATCGCTCAGCTGTGCTTGATCAAACGCTTGCTGGACGTCGGTTTCCGTCCGGCGCAAGTCGTCGGCAAGCAATTGGCGGAGTTGGAGCGCCTGGCCCAGGCCGTCGCTGTTTCCTCCTTCAAACCCGCTTTGTGTCTCTCCGCTCAAGCCGCACTCGAGCGGCTGCGGGTGGACGACGTCGACGGGCTGGAAAAAAATCTTGCGCAGGCCCTTATCGAACAGGGCCTGACCGGTTTCGTGCAGCAGACGGCGGGGCCTTTGATGGCGGCCGTTGGCGCTGGCTGGGCTTGTGGCGAGATCCAGGTCTATCAGGAGCATTTGTGCAGTGCCGTCCTGATGCGTCTGTTGTTCGCCGCCATCAGCGCGATAAAACCGCTTCCCGGTCATCCGCGTATCCTGTTCGCGACACCGCCCGAAGAGCTCCATGTGCTGGGGCTGCTGATGCTCCAGGCGGTACAGGCTGAGCATGGCGCCCACTGTCTGCATGTGGGGACGCAATTGTCCCTGAACGAACTCGACAAGGCGGCCCGTGCTTATCGCGCCGATATAGTTGCGCTGTCCTTCAGTGGGGCCTACCCGCAACGCCGCGTCCGTCCTTTCTTAATCGAGTTGCGGGCGCGCCTGCCCGATGCCGTACAGCTCTGGACGGGGGGGGCGGGTGTCGCGTCGATCAAGCGAGCACCTGCTGGTGTACGGGTCTTTTCCGGCGCTTTGCAACCCGTTGAGTTTTTCCCGGGCCGAGCCGGGTCTGCAACTGTTGTTTCCTTACCCGGCACATCGTCTGCCGTCTGTCTGTGAGTACGCCCTTGTCCCGTGAATTGCTGCCGCTGAATGCCGGTCCAACCCATGACCCTCTGCCGCGGCACGATGCCGGTGGCTCCTTGCGTCATTTATTGCGACAGAGTACCCATGCGGAACATGCTCAGCTCAATCGTCAGCCGTTGCTGGCCGGTATCACCCAAGCCGGCTACCCCATCGAACATTACCGGCTGCTGTTGGCCGCCTACATGCCGCTCTATCAGGCGCTGGAGCACGCCATCGGCGGCTTTTCCCAACGCTCAGCCGTGAGCTTCGCTTACACCCCCAAGCTGCCCTGGTTGCTCGCTGATTTGCAGCATTTTGGCGGTGGGCCGGATGACGTCTCAAGTGGCCCGCAACTGACGAGCGCAGTGTTTGAAATCAACACGCTGGGGCAGTTGTTGGGGGTGCTGTACGCAGTGGAAGGCGCCACGCTGGGTGGGCAGCTTATAGCCAGACAGGTTGCCGCTCATCTCGGGCTGAAGGCCAACGCAGGGGCGCGATTCTTCAATGGCTACGGCCCGCAGACCGCCCACCGATGGGAGCAGTTCCTGGTGTACCTGGAAGTGCACGGCAGCGATGCCGTAGTCAGGGACCAGGCGGTGAGTGCAGCCAAGACCACCTTCTCGCGGGTCAGGGAAGTGCTGGATAGATATCAGGCAGACGCTCATGTTGAATAATCACGAGTCAGAGGTGCTCGAGGACGCGCTGAAGAACTGCGCCCGCGAACCTATCCATCTGGTAGGCAGTATCCAGCCGTTCGGGGTGCTGCTGGTTGTGGACCCGCGGCACTGGGTGATTCATACGGCCAGCCAGAACCTTGCCAGCATTTTTCCCATCAATGCTGACGAGGCACTCGGCAAACCATTACAGGAGTTGATCGGACTGGACTCGGTGGCATGGCTGAAAGGTCTGAACCTGGATGATGAGGCGATGGGGCCGAAAATCTGGTCTCTGTCCTTGCTTCGCGAAGGGCAGTGGCTCAAGTATGACGCTCAGGTCTTTCGCTCGGGGAACTCACTGGTAATCGAGGTGGAGCACTGGCAGCCACCTGCTGGCGACGTGTTCCATGAGCTGTTCATTCCCATCCGCGATGCCCTCTGGAAACTGGACGCGGAAGCCGATCTGGGGCGTTACGCCCAGGCGACCGTGGATCAGGTGCGCTTATTGACTGGTTTCGACCAAGTGATGATCTACCGCTTCGATGGCAACTGGGACGGCGAAGTCATCGCGGAGAGCAAAGTCGAGCAAGCCCTGTCTTATCTGGGCAACCGGTTTCCGGCATCGGACATTCCGGCCCAAGCCCGCGAGCTGTATACCAAGAACCTGGTGCGAATCATTGCCGATGTCGATGCCGAACCCGTGCCATTGGTTAGGCAAGACGCCAGTCAACCGGGCGCGCCGCTGGACCTTAGTCACTCCTGGTTGCGCAACCTATCGCCGGTGCATGTTGAGTACCTGCGCAATATGGGGGTGCGTGCCAGTTTGAGCATTTCCCTGGTGCAAAATGACCGGCTCTGGGGCCTGATAGCCTGTCATCACTTAACGCCCAAATACGTGAGCTTGCGCGCCCGGGAGTTGGATGAGTTCATCGGACGCTCGGCATCCCTCAAACTCACCAACATGGACAAGGACGAACGGGATGCCCTGAATCGGCGGATTCGCGACCTGCTGTTCGAAATGACCGAACTGATTCGACGCTCCGACGACCTCGATCGGGTGATCCATCTGCTGCAGGACAAGCTGCTCGGCCTGGTGCGCTCATCGGGTGCTGTGTTCATTCTGGATGGCAAGCGGCATGTACTCGGCGATACGCCCCCGATGGCGATGGTTGAGCGCTTGCTCGAGGTCTTGCGTGATCGCCCGCTTGCGACGGTTTTCCACACTGACGACTTGCGCCAGTTGCTCTGTGAGCTAGGCAGTCCGCTCGCGCCGGATGAGTTCTTTACTGGTGGGGTACTGATTGCCCCGCTGGACCGGAAAACCAGAAATTTCGTCATATGGTTTCGCCCGGGTCTGCTGCGCACCCTGCGCTGGGCGGGCAAGCCGGACAAGACGGTAGTGGTGGATGCTGCGGGTGTACACCTGTCCCCCCGCAAGTCGTTCGAGACCTGGGTTGAAACTTACCACGACAAGTCGTTGGCCTGGTCCCAAGTGGAAATCGTCGCGGCCAATTCGCTATCGCTTGCTCTGATTGAACTGATGGCCCATAAAGCCCTAGAAACGAGCGAAGAGAGCTATCGGCTGCTGGCCGAGAACTCCACTGATATGATCGCGCGCCTCGATTTCAACGGCTACTTCCGCTTTGCCTCTCCGGCATGCCAGGAGCTACTGGGGCGCGACAGTACGCAGCTTGTCGGTCTGCCGTTGGCCGCGGTGTTCGATGAGGGCGTGGTCGCCGAGCAAGGCTTGCTGGCGGGCCTGAAGTCCCTCGGCGCCGTGGTGACCCGAGTCGTGCGCGGGATTCGTCCAGATGCACGGCCCTTATGGGTCGAGGCTACCTTGCGGCATACGCTAGGCAGTCGCGGCGAGAACGAAATCCTGCTGAACGCACGCGACGTCACTCAGCGCTACAATTACCAGTTGGCGATCGAGGATGTTCACCGGCGCAATACCCAGATCATGGAAGCCGCTGGCGAGGGCTTGGTCAGCCTGGATAAACAGGGGCTCATTGTCTACGCCAACGAAATGGCCGTAAAGATGCTGGGGCGCAACGAGGATCGTTTGGTCGGAGTTCATTGCCGCCAGGTCTTTCGATGGGCTGATGAGACTTCCAACGCTGACTGCGGCCAGGCCGAGTGCCCCATGCTCTCCACGCTACGTGATGGCGAGTCGCGCCAAGGGATACGAGGCCTGGTCGGGTATGGGGACGGGGCGTCATGGTTGGCGGAGTACGTCTGTACCCCTCTGGTCGATAATCACCACATTGTCGGGTGTGTGGTGGTGTTCAGTCAGTCTGCTCAGCCGCTATTGTTCGGGCAGGCGGCGGCCACCGAGGTGATCCTTGATCAGGCGCTCGAAGCGGTGATGGTGACCGACCCGGCCAGCCGCATCACCTCAGTCAATCGGGCCTTTAGTGAAATAACCGGCTTTTCAGCTGCGGAGGCCATTGGCAATACCCCCAAGATTCTCAAGTCCGGGGTCCACACGCCGCATTTTTACCAGGAGCTCTGGCGCGTGCTAAAAGACAAGCGGCGCTGGGCCGGGGAGATCTGGAACCGCCGCAAGAATGGCGAAATCTACCCGCAGTGGGGCAGTCTCTCGGCCATTCTCAATGCCGCGGGTGAGGTGCAGAACTATGTTGCCGTGTTCTCCGACATTTCGAAGGCCAAGCAGACCGAGGAAAAGCTGTACCACTTGGCCAACCACGATGCCCTCACCGGCTTGCCCAATCGGCTGCATTTTACCGACAAGCTGCTGCAACTCCTCGAGCGTAGCAAACAGCGCGGCAAAGGGACGGCGGTGGTGTTTATCGACCTCGATCGCTTCAAAATCATCAATGACACCCTGGGGCATGCGATCGGTGACAGCTACCTGAAGGCCGTTTCCGAGCGACTGTTGGCATCCATCCGCAAGCAGGATGTGTTGGCACGCTGGGGCGGTGATGAGTTCATCCTGGCAATGGAGGACGTCAGTGATCGCCAGGCAATTGGCGCCGCCATGACGCGTATGCTGAACCAGTTGGCCGAACCGATCTACCTGGCGGGGCATGAACTTCTACCGAGCGCGAGCATTGGCATCAGCCTCTATCCGGATGACGGCAACCGAACTGCCGAACTCATCAAGGCGGCCGATACCGCGATGTACTGCGCCAAGACGCGGCGTAACTGCTTCGAGTTCTATGCTGAAAACATGGCCATGTCAGCGGACATGAGCATGAAGCTGACGCTGACCAGCGAATTGCGCCATGCCCTGCAAGAGCATCAGTTTTTCCTGGTGTACCAACCCCAAGTCGACCCAGAGAAAAGCATCGTCCGTGGGGTGGAGGCGCTGGTGCGCTGGCAGCATCCGCAGCGTGGTCCCCAGGCGCCCGCGACCTTCCTGCCCTTGATCGAAGAGCTAGGACTGATGGAAGAACTCGGTGTTTGGGTGTTGGCCGAGGCGTGTCGGCAGATGAGGGCATGGACCGACCAAGGGGTTTCGATACCCCGAGTTGCAGTGAACGTGGCGCCGTCGCAATTGAATGACGCCTTTGTCGCCACAGTGGCACGGGTCATTGCTGAAACGGGGATTGCCCCACAGCAACTGGAGCTGGAAATAACCGAGGGGACTCTGGAATCAGGGGAACTTGCGCGCCGGATCACCGGCGGGCTGCGTGGCCTTGGCGTGCTGTTGTCCATCGACGATTTCGGCACCGGCTACTCGTCGCTTTCCCATCTCAAGTTGTTTCCCATTACCTGCTTCAAGATCGATAAATCCTTTATCGACGGAGTGCCTGGCGATGAAGATGATGTCGCCATCGTACGCACCATTCTGGCCCTAGGTACTATCTTTAAATTGGAAGTAGTGGCGGAGGGGGCGGAGACGGCGGAGCAGGTGGCGTTTCTGCGGGCAGAAGGTGTGAGGAGTATTCAGGGCTATTTCTACGCCCGACCGATGCCCCCTATGCAGCTCCAAACCTGGATGGCTGAACAATCCATGGATGCGGTGCCGCTCTTATAGCGGCCAAGCGCTGGTGCTCGGCAAGTCTGAACAACGGCCGGGCCGTTAGTGTGCTATCTCGAAATAAACGTCCCCGCGAGGCGGTCATATCTATCTGATTTTTATCAAGAAACACTCAGATGAAAAGTGACTTCAGTCGGACACTGCACACTAGTAACGGCGTGTTACATGCGAAAGGAAAACATCGCGGATCTCAACGCTGTTCTAGCTCAGGTACGAAAAGACCTGAAAGCCATTGATTCGTGAAAAATCCTTGAAGGCAGGCCAGGTTGCGTCGCCAGGTCATCGACGGAATTACCGAATGCGGTGGAAGAAAGGCGACGTAGTCACAGTCGAATGTAAGGGTATCGATAGCGAACAGAATCAGGCGACTACCGATCACTACCGCATAGGTTTACTTCGGCGATCTGTCGTTACATAACAACCAGGCAGCAAAATCGAATGTTTAGACCGTCTCACGACGCGGCTTCGGGGAATCGGAGATGACATGTCGGAGCATGGTTTTGCTGACACGCGAAAGACCGTTCCTCAGACAGGCCTTTGATTCTTAAGCCTAATCCCGGACAATCGCGCCCCTCTTAAGGTTGGGGGTGCGGACTGTAAAGTGCTGTGATCCGCCCCGGCCTTGCAGTAATGACTGGCTAGCGGAGATGTCGAGCGGATGAATGACCAAGCCACCAGCGTCGATGAACGCGTTGAATCAGTGCCAGCGGGCGTTGCCTCCTGGAGCCACCATGACACCACCTGGATGCTGGGCCTGTTTGGCACGGCAATTGGTGCGGGTACGTTGTTTCTGCCGATCAACGCTGGTATCGGGGGCTTTTGGCCGCTGTTGATTCTGGCCGTGCTGGCGTTCCCCATGACGTTCTACGCCCACCGTGGCTTGACCCGGTTTGTATTGTCTGGACGCGAAGGCGCCGACATCACCGAGGTCGTCGAACAGCATTTCGGCAAGACCGCCGGTGCGCTGATTACCTTGCTGTATTTCTTTGCGGTGTTCCCGATCCTGCTGATTTACAGCGTGGCGCTGACCAATACCGTGGGCAGTTTTCTCGAGCATCAACTGCATGTGCAGCCGCCACCCAGAGCGCTGCTGGCGTTTTTGCTGATCGTCGGGCTACTGGCGGTGGTGCGCTGTGGCGAAAAGGCAATCGTCAAGGCGATGAGCCTGATGGTTTACCCCTTCATCGTTGCGTTGCTGTTCCTGGCGGTGTTTCTGATCCCGCACTGGAATGGCGGGATCCTGGCCACCGCGACCACGCTGCCTGAACCCTCGGCGTTGTTGCACACCCTGTGGCTGGCGATTCCGGTGATGGTCTTCTCGTTCAACCATTCGCCGATCATCTCGGCCTTCGCCGTGGACCAGAAGCGTCAGTACGGCAGTCACGCCGAAGTGCGCAGTTCGCAGATTCTCGCGCGCGCCCACGGCCTGATGGTGGTGATGGTGCTGTTCTTCGTGTTCAGTTGCGTGCTGACCTTGTCGCCGCTGCAACTGGCCGAAGCCAAGGCGCAGAACCTGTCGATCCTGTCCTACCTGGCCAATCACTTCAGCAACCCGACGATTGCTTTCGTCGCGCCGCTGATTGCCTTTGTGGCCATCACCAAGTCGTTTCTCGGTCACTACATCGGTGCCAGTGAAGGCCTTAAAGGCCTGGTCGTCAAAACCGGGCGTCGTCCGGTGCCGCGTACACTGGATCGGCTGACAGCCGCATTCATGTTGCTGGTCTGCTGGCTGGTGGCGACGTTGAATCCGAGCATCCTCGGCATGATCGAAACCCTGGGCGGGCCGGTCATCGCCGCGCTGTTGTTCCTGATGCCGATGTACGCCATCCATAAAGTCCCGGCAATGCGTCGTTACGCAGGCAAGGCGTCCAATGTCTTTGTGACCGTGGTCGGTCTGGTGGCGATTTCGGCGTTGGTTTATTCGTTGATCGACTGATCGGCATTAGAGGGGCATCGCGCTCACATGGGCGTTTTGGCGCGATCAGCCCTCGATTACCTGACTGTTCCTGAACCGTTCCTGAAGAAGTTTCTGATAGACCCGTCGGATGCTTTTCAGCGGTTTACTCCCCTTGATACCGAGGCGTAAGCTTCGCTCGTTTTCACCAATTGCGGAGACCCACAGTGGGTACTTGTTCGAGTGACAGTAGTCGGCCGGTTTTGATAACCGGCATATTCTCGGCACGATAACGCGCAGATTCCCTTGCCGTTGTCTCGCCGAAAAGCGAGAAGCGGCAGCCCGACAGACCTGACCAGGTTCCTGTCCCGAAGTCCTCTCATCGACGCTGAACAGTGCGTGTTGACCGACCCCCGAGTCGGTCATCGCGGTGCTGCGGACGCGCGTGTCGTTTTCGACATGCGGGCCAAGCCTGCCTTGCCGATAAGTCGAGCAGGGTTTCAGGTTGGCTGTGCCTGCCAAGAGGTCTCTTGCCGTAAACCGTTAGGGGAACAGCGATGAAACTCACCCTTTTGAAAGAATTTTTCGCAGGTTTTCTGCGGACCCGGCATTTCTCCCGGCACTTCCGTCGATTGGCGCTGCTCGACAGCGTGACCGATGCCACGGTCAGCCGTGAGGTGCCGCCGACCCTGGCACAAACCCTGGTGGCGGGGGCCAACAGTGATGCGCGTGCTTTGCTGGAGAAACTCGGCAGCCACAACGAAGGCCTGAGCGACAGCGAAGCCGAAGCACTGCGCGAGCAATACGGCCTCAACGAGGTCGAGCATGAGCAACCGCTGCCGTGGTGGATTCACCTGTGGCACTGCTATAAAAACCCGTTCAACCTGCTGCTGACCTTGCTGGCGGTCATCTCCTGGCTGACCGACGACATGAAAGCCGCCACCGTGATTTTCTCGATGGTGGTGCTTTCGACGTTGCTGCGCTTCTGGCAGGAGGCCAAGTCGAACAAGGCCGCTGACGCCCTCAAGGCGATGGTGAGCAACACCGCGACCGTCATGCGTCGCGGGGCCAGCGAGGAAGCGACGCCGATGTTCGCCAGGTTTTATGGTGCGGCAGCGGCGGTTCAAGGTGCATCGCGGATCGAACTGCCGATCAAGCAACTGGTGCCCGGTGACCTGATTGTGTTGTCGGCTGGCGACATGATCCCGGCTGACTGCCGGGTGCTCAGCGCCAAGGACCTGTTCGTCAGCCAAGCGGCGATGACGGGTGAATCCATGCCGGTCGAGAAGTACGCCCGTCAGCAGGATGCCGGCACCCACAACCCGCTGGACCTGGAAAATATTCTGTTTATGGGCACCAACGTGGTGTCCGGTGCCGCCACGGCGGTGATTCTGACCACGGGTAATAACACCTATTTTGGCGCGCTGGCTCAACGGGTCAGCGCTACCGACCGCGCCCCGACTTCGTTTCAGACCGGGGTTAACAAAGTCAGCTGGTTGCTGATCCGCTTCATGTTTGTGATGGCGCCACTGGTGCTGTTCATCAACGGTTTCACCAAGGGTGACTGGACTCAGGCGCTGCTCTTCACGCTGTCCATCGCAGTCGGGTTGACCCCGGAAATGCTGCCGATGATCGTCACCTCGACCCTGGCCAAAGGCGCGGTGTTCCTGTCGCGCAAGAAGGTCATCGTCAAGCGCCTTGATGCGATCCAGAACTTCGGCGCCATGGACGTGCTGTGCACGGACAAAACCGGCACGCTGACGCAGGACAAGATTTTCCTGGCGCGCCACGTTGACGTCTGGGGCGATGAGTCGGATGACGTTCTGGAAATGGCGTATCTGAATAGCTATTACCAGACGGGTCTGAAAAACCTGCTGGACGTGGCGGTGCTGGAACACGTTGAAGTGCACCGCGAGCTGAAAGTCGCCACCGCGTTTCAGAAGGTCGATGAAATCCCCTTCGACTTCACCCGCCGGCGCATGTCGGTGGTGGTGGCCGAGCAGGATCAGGCGCACGTATTGATTTGCAAAGGTGCTGTGGAAGAAGTGCTGGCGGTGTGCAAGCGCGTTCGCCATGGCGATGACGATGAAGCGCTGAGCGCTGAACTGCTGGCGCGTATTCGTCAGGTGACTGCGGCATTCAACGAAGAGGGTCTGCGGGTTGTGGCGGTGGCTGCTCGTTCAATGGCGCCGGGTCGAGACACCTACAGTCTGGCGGATGAACAAGAGCTGACATTGATCGGCTATGTGGCGTTCCTCGATCCTCCCAAGGAAAGCACCGCTCCGGCGCTCAAGGCGTTGGCCGCGCACGGTGTGGCAGTAAAAGTATTGACCGGCGATAACGAGCTGGTGACCGCGAAAATCTGCCGTGAAGTGGGCCTCGAGCAACAAGGGCTGCTGCTCGGGGGGGATGTCGAGCGCATGAGCGATGCTGAATTGGCCGTCGCGGTGGAGACCACCAACGTCTTCGCCAAGCTCACGCCTGCGCACAAGGAACGCATTGTGCGCATGCTCAAAGCCAACGGGCACGTGGTCGGGTTTATGGGCGACGGCATCAACGACGCCCCGGCGTTGCGTACGGCCGACATCGGTATTTCAGTCGACAGCGCGGTGGACATCGCCAAGGAAGCGGCCGATATCATCCTTCTGGAAAAAAGCCTGATGGTCCTGGAGGAGGGCGTACTGGAAGGCCGTCGGACCTTCGCCAACATGCTCAAGTACATCAAAATGACCGCCAGCTCCAACTTCGGTAACGTGTTCTCGGTACTGGTGGCCAGCGCGTTCATCCCGTTCCTGCCAATGTTGCCCATGCATCTGCTGGTGCAAAACCTGCTGTACGACATTTCGCAGATTGCCATCCCCTTCGATAACGTCGATGAGGAAATGCTCAAACAACCGCAGCGTTGGCAGCCAGGGGACGTCGGACGCTTTATGCTGTTCTTCGGCCCGATCAGCTCGATCTTCGACATCACCACCTTTGCCTTGATGTGGTACGTATTCGACGCCAATACTCCAGACCATCAAACCCTGTTCCAGTCGGGCTGGTTTGTCGTCGGGCTGCTGACCCAGACCTTGATCGTGCACATGATCCGCACGCCGAAGATCCCGTTCCTGCAAAGCCGCGCGGCCATGCCGCTGATGGTGATGACCTTCGTCATCATGGCCGTGGGGATCTTCCTGCCGATGGGCCCGCTGGCGCACTACTTCAAACTGCAAGCATTGCCGTCGCTGTACTTCGCCTTCCTGCCGGTGATTCTGCTGGCGTACATGGGCCTGACCCAGGCGGTGAAAGGCTTCTACATCCGGCGTTTTGGCTGGCAGTGACAGGCCTGGCTGAATGGTCTTCGCTCTTCTGTAGGAGCAGACTTGTCTGCGAAAGCCGCAACGCGGTGTGCCTGACAGACCTCGTTGAATGGTCTTCGCTGACGAGTCAGCTCCTACGGAAAGGCTGTAACTCATTGAATGATAATGGTTTTATTTGGTGGGATTTCCGGCCGAACGCTGACCCCTCGGTTTCTGCGCGACAGCGCGCTATACAGGGTCCGTTTTCTTTTTGACGAAGTGCCCGTGCATTTCAATGGTCAGGGTCTCGACGCGTTCGGTCAGGGCTTTGGTCATTTCGGTCAGGCGGGTGTTCTGCTCGAGCAGTTGAAGCATTTGTGCGGCGTTCTGTGCGGCCATTGCCATGCGCTGCTCGTTGGCCAAGGCCAGTGCTTCACGGTGCTGTGCATCGGCATCGGCGTGGGCTTTGTCCCGTGCGGCCTGACGGGTCTGGGCGAGCAGGATCAAGGGCGCGGCGTAGGCCGCTTGCAGGCTGAACGCCAGGTTGAGCAGGATGAACGGATAGACGTCGAATTGGGTGAAGCCACTCAGGTTGACCCCGATCCATAGCACGACGATCAACGTTTGCCCGCCAAGAAACATTGGCGTGCCAAAGAAGCGTGCGAATGCTTCAGCCTTGAGCGCAAAGCTGTCATTGCCAAACGTGGGCGACAGGTGCGCATGCTGCTTGTGGAAGCGCAAATGATCGACATGCGCCTTCTTCGGAGCAGTCGGTGCGGCGGGATCGGAAGCAGGGGAGTCGGGCGCGGCGGCAGTCATGAAAAATTCCTGATGCTCAAGTAAACGGACGGGCACTAACGCCCTTGCCGCCACTATAGCCGCACTCCAGCCGCCTCGATATGTTCGGCAAGCCGATACCGCCGGTCGCTCTTAATCCGGGTGTAAGGGCTTGGACACCTGCATGATGTGCGCATAGTCGTAGACGTATTGCCGACCTGCATGGCTGGTCAGTCGCAGCTCCTCGATCAGTAGGCGCTCTTTCTTGCTCAGATATAACAACCCAGGATGGTCATCGGACTTGAGGCGATCACGTTCATGGGCGTCAGGGAAAGTGATGACGTTCGTCATGAAAAATCTCCTTGCGTATTGAGTCCTTGTTCCCGGATGTCTGTCCAGGCCACTGGTGATGTAGCGACAGTGCACCTTACCCAGAAAAAGTTGGGGGGATCAACCCTGCAAACGGATAGGTTTCACATCACGTGAGTGACTTCGAACGATTGGCGCGAGCCATTGATGGTGATTTCTACAGCGTCCCCTTCCGCCTTGCCGAGCAGGTTTTGCCCCAGCGGCGCGCGGGCCGTGATGACCGTGATCAATACGTCGCCCTGGTAGATCTTCAAGCCTGCGGCATCGGGCCCGAGGAATAACTGCTGCTGGCTGCCGTTGCCGGCCTCCAGGCTGAGCAGGTCGCCGATTTGAATCCCGCGTTGCTCGTCGAAAGGTCGCAGGCTCAGGTTCTGGTACAGCACCAGCGACTGGCGGATTTCCTCGACGCGCCGTGCTTGACCTGCTGCCAGGTACGACGCTTCGAGGCCCAGGGTGTCGTACTTGTTTTCGGCGATATTTTCTTCGTGGGTCGCGGTTTCGTAGGCGGTCTGGGCCGCACGTTGCGCAACGTCCAGATCAACGACGAGTCTGGCGATGATCAGTTCGAGTACAGACTGCTTATTCAGGGTTGATTGCATCAGGCCTAACCACAAAACTGACTGACATTGGCCCGGGTTTTTTCACTGGGCGCGGTTTGATCCTGCTGTAACCAGAATTGGCATTTCGGCGCGCTGAGGCGTTTTTCCTGAGCGGCCTGATTCTGTTCCTGGGCTTGCTGGGCCTGGCTGTCCTGCAGGTTCTGTTTGTACTTGTCGAACATCGGGTTTTCCGACGCCGGTTGCGCCGGAGGACGCGAGCCGAGGGTGGAGGCCTTGAACTGGCTGACGACGCTGTTCAATGTGCTGACCTGACTGGCGAGTGTCGTGGTGTAAGCCAGTCCCACCGTCACCGCGATAGCGATGAACCCCAGCCAGACGCCCAGGGCAATGCAAATAATCAATTTCAGCGGTTGAGAGAGCATTGCACATTCCTGGCGTGATCAGCGGATGCCGACGATTGTCGCACGACAGACGGCCGAAGCTGGAGCTTACAGGCCGTTATGACAGACAATCAGCGGCTTTAGCGTTTCTTCTTTAGGGAACCAGGCATGAAAGTCTCCTGGGATATTTTCTGCAACGTTGTTGATAACTACGGCGATATCGGTGTTACGTGGCGTCTGGCCCGGCAATTGGCGGCGGAGTACCCCTTCGCGGTACGTTTGTGGGTAGATGATTTACAGCCCTTCGTGCGGCTGTGTCCGGGTGCCCAGGTGGATGCCGCGCAGCAGTGGCAGGAGGGGGTCAGCGTCTGCCATTGGACCAAGGACTGGCAGCCGACCGAGCCGGCGGACGTGGTGATCGAGTCGTTTGCCTGCCGTTTGCCACAGGCTTATCGGGACGCCATGCCTCAGCGCATGCGCCCGCCGCTGTGGCTGAACCTGGACTACCTCAGCGCCGAGGAGTGGGTGTCCGGTTGCCATGCGTTGCCATCACCGCAATCCAACGGCTTGCGCAAGATTTTCTTCTTTCCCGGGTTTCGTCAGACGACCGGGGGCTTGTTGCGCGAAGCCGGCTTGCTCGATCAGCGCCACGCTTTCCAGCAGGACCAAGCCCTGCAGCGAACCTTTTTACGAAGCTTGGGCGTGGCTCCGGAAGAAGGCGCGCGCCTGATATCGCTGTTCGCCTATGAAAACGCCGGGCTGGCCAGTTGGCTGACGGCATTGGCCGCCGATAGCCGACGGACCCACTTGTTGGTGCCTGAAGGGCGGATTCTGGGCGACCTGCAGCGTTGGCTGGGCGTCGAGGGTTTGCGGCCGGGAGCCATGGAAGTCCGTGATTCGCTGACGGTCCACGTGCTGCCATTCGTCCGACAGGAGGACTATGACCGCCTCCTGTGGTGCTGCGATTTCAACGCTGTACGCGGGGAAGACTCGTTTGTTCGTGCGCAATGGGCCGGTCGACCGTTCCTCTGGCACATCTATGAACAAGATGACGATGCACACTGGGTCAAGCTCGACGCGTTCCTCGATCTCTACCTCCTGGGCCTCTCGCCCGCGGCTGCCCAGGCACTGAGGGATGTTTGGCGAGCCTGGAATGCCGGACAGGACATGGGGCAAAGCTGGTCTGATGTGCTGCAACACTGGCCGGAAGTCACCCGGCACGCCGAATACTGGTGCCAGGAACAGGCTTCGCGGGCAGATCTTGCAGCGGCTCTAGTACAGTTTTACCGAAATTGGATATGATGCGCGGCCTAGATATTTGTAAATCCATCCAAATTCGGATAATCGTAATGAAAACTGGTAAAGAACTGAAACCCGGCACCGTGATTCGGCTCGAGAATGACCCTTGGTTGGTTCAGAAAGCTGAATTCACCAAGTCCGGTCGTAACAGCGCGATCATGAAAACCAAGTTGAAGAACCTGTTGACCGGTTACAAGACCGAGATCGTGTACAGCGCCGACGACAAACTGGACGACGTGATCCTTGATCGCAAGGCCGCCACCCTGTCTTTCATCAGCGGCGACACCTACACGTTCATGGACACCACCGACTACACCATGTACGAGCTGAACGCTGAAGACCTTGAAGCCGTTCTGCCGTTCATCGAAGAAGGCATGACTGACGTTTGCGAAGCGATCTTCTTTGAAGAGCGTTTGGTTTCCGTTGAACTGCCGACTACCATCATTCGTGAAGTTGACTACACCGAAGGTTCCGCACGTGGCGACACGTCGGGCAAGGTGATGAAGCCAGCCAAACTGAAAAACGGTACCGAGCTGAGCGTTGCTGACTTCGTCAACATCGGCGACAGGATCGAGATCGACACACGTGATGGCGGTTCTTACAAAGGCCGCGCTAAATAAGCGCAGTCTTGTTCCGCAACACACGAAAGCCCGACCATCGAGTCGGGCTTTTTTGTACGTGTTGATGGGTGAAGCAGGGGCTTGCTTCACCACCAGCGAGTCAGACCGTGACGTGCAACCGTACATCGACGTTGCCACGGGTCGCGTTGGAGTAAGGGCAAACCTGGTGAGCGGCCTCGACCCACTGCTGTGCGTCGGCGGGCTCCAGGCCTGGCAGGCTGATGTGCAGGTCGATGTCCAGACCAAAACCACCGGGGATCTGGCCGATACCGACGTGGGCGGTGATCGAGGCGTCTGCCGGGACAGTGCGTTTTTCTTGACCGGCAACGAATTTTAGCGCGCCGATGAAGCAGGCCGAGTAGCCCGCAGCGAATAGTTGCTCAGGGTTGGTGGCTTCGCCGCCAGCGCCGCCCAGTTCTTTTGGGGTAGCCAGTTTGACGTCGAGGATGTTGTCGCTGGAAACAGCGCGACCATCACGGCCACCGGTTGCGGTTGCGACAGCGGTATAGAGCGTGTTCATGGTGAATCCTCATAGCGTTGATTTTCAATCGCGCGCTAAATGTTTGCGCGCTAACTAAGTGAGCGGCAAATGTATCGCTCGAATAGTTAGTGCGCAAGATAAATAGTGAGGAATGTGATGACCGGCGGGTTTTAGGGGCGGGGCGCGCACGCCTTTGTCTGACAAATCGTCTTCACGGTGTGACGGTCAGTCAAAGGCTGTCGTGCAAATTCCCGCGCAGGGCGAGCAGTTCGCTTTGCAGATTTTTCAGCGTGTCCACTGTCGTGCCTGTGGCAGCGAAGATGCAGGAGGGCACGCTTTTGGCTTTTTCGCGTAACGCACGGCCTTGCTCGGTGAGGTACAGCCGCACAACACGTTCGTCTTCCTTGCTCCGGGTGCGGCTCAGCAGGCCTTCGCCTTCAAGGCGTTTGAGCAAGGGTGTCAGGGAGCCCGGGTCGGTCAGCAGTCGGGTGCTGACTTCCCCCACCGTCATGCCGTCGTGTTCCCAGAGCACCATCATTGCCAGGTACTGTGGATAAGTCAGGCCCAAGGCTTGCAGTAAAGGCTTGTAGACCTTGGTCATCATCAACGATGTTGAGTACAGGGCGAAGCACAGCTGACTGTCGAGCAGCAAATGGTTGCCATTGTCTGCGTTGCGGGTGGAGCTGTCGTCAGCGCTCATGTGAGAGTCCTGTGTGCGGTAATACGCTCTAATTTAGTGCCGCGATCTTTAATGCACCAGATAAATTCTACGGCTCAGCGTCAGCCGCCGTCGCATTCATGAAAGGTGAAGCCTCTGTGCATGGAATGTGAAGGCGTTGAGCCTGCCTTTGCGTTTCCCAATGTCATCGGACTGCGTAGCATGCGCCCATGGATTGACTGGGGACGCGGTGTGATTGAAATCGGGATGTATGTTTTATTGGGCACCGTCATGGGGACGTTGGGTGGGTTGTTCGGCATCGGCGGCGGTCTGGTCGCGATTCCTGCGCTGGGGGTGTTGTTTGGTCTGAACCAGCAAATGGCACAAGGCACGGCGTTGCTTATGGTCTTGCCCAACGTTTTATTGGCCTTGTTGCGTTATCACCAGCGCAACCGGATCTCCCTGCGCAATGCCCTGATGCTGATCATTCCCGGTTTTTGCTTCGCTTGGCTGACGTCGTTGTGGGCGGTGCGTCTGGATGCGCACAGCATGCGTCTGGGCTTCGTCGCGTTCTTGATGGTGTTGACGCTGTTCAACCTGATTCAGATGTATTGGCACAAGGGCCAGGCCAGCAGCGAATTGCGGCATGTGAAATGGCTTTGGCTGCTGGGTGTCGGCTCGGGGATGACGGGCGGCTTGTTCGGCGTCGGTGGCGGGGTGGTTGCGACCCCGATTCTGACCGGCGTGTTC
This sequence comes from Pseudomonas sp. 10C3, assembly GCF_036346185.1. Classification (NCBI taxonomy): domain Bacteria; kingdom Pseudomonadati; phylum Pseudomonadota; class Gammaproteobacteria; order Pseudomonadales; family Pseudomonadaceae; genus Pseudomonas; species Pseudomonas sp. 10C3. The sequence continues at coordinate 40,301 of NZ_JASJVE010000028.1, forward strand.
GGCGCGACACAGGTGGCGGCGCAAGGGTTGGCGCTGGCGCTGGCAGCGCCCAGTACCGCCATCACGTTGGTCACTTACGCGGTGCATGATCACGTCAACTGGCAGATGGGCATTCCCTTGGCGGTGGGCGGTCTGCTGAGCATCAGTTGGGGCGTGAGGCTCGCCCATTCGCTGCCGGAAAAGCTCCTGCGTTCGCTGTTCTGCGGCTTTCTGGTGATCTGCGCCGTGGTGCTCGCGTTTAAAGTTTGAAGCCGTCAGCGATGTGTTCGGCCAGGCATTCGGTGACCGGCGAGGTATTTTTCGGGTTGCGCAGCAGCACAATGCTGGCGGACGGCAACTGCGGCATTCCCTCGACCTCGCCGATGATGCGCAGGTCCGGGGTGAGCAAACTCTCGAGTTGTGCAGTTACCGCCAGACCGGCGGTGACCACGGCACTGATCGCCGACAGGCTGGCGCTGGTGTAAGCGATACGGTACTCGCGCTGCATCGCGTCCAGCGCATTGCAGGCCCATATCCGGCAAAAACAGTCGGTGTTGAACATCGCCAGCGGCAGCGGCGTTTGTTCGTGAGGGCAAAAACCTCGCGCCTCCATCCAGACAAATCGCTCCTGACGCAAAATCTGGCCGATTTCGGTGCCCGGTTCTCGGGTGACGATGCTCAAGTCCAGGTCCTGGCGCTGTAGCAATTGCTTGGAGGGTTCGCAGTGAACTTCCACCTGCACCAGTGGATAAGCCTGAGCGAAGCGCGACAGAATCCCCGGCAGAAACCGCATCACGTAGTCGTCCGGAGAGCCAATTTTCACCACGCCGACCATGTGCGGCTCGCGCAAGGTGTTGAACACTTCGCTGTGCAGTTTGAGGATACGTCGGGCGTAACCGAGCAGCACCTGGCCCTCGACTGTGAGGCTGACGGTGCGGCCGTCTTTTTGAAAGAGTGAGCGCTGGAGAATGTCTTCTTCCAGGCGTTTCATCTGCATGCTGACCGCCGATTGCGTGCGGTTGACCACTTCTCCGGCACGGGTGAACCCACCCTCGTCGGCAATCGCGACAAAGGTGCGCAACAGCTCGCTGTCGATGCTCGGGTAGGTGGCCATTCATCAATCTCCCAGATGCAGCGCATAAGAAACATTCGTTGGATTGATCTTAGCGCTGGCGCGAGACTTTAGTCATCCCCACTTGGAGGGCAAGATGATGAAAGGTCAAAAAGGTTATGTGCTGGTGCAGGGCGGCGTGAATCGCAGTTCACTGGGTACACGCCTGATCAGCATGATCACGCGTCAGTTGCTGCGCTGGTATGAACTGCATCGTCAACGCCAACAACTGGCGAGCCTGAGTGATGACGCCCTGAAGGACATCGGCCTGAGTCGTGCCGATACCCAGCAAGAAGTCGAGTTGCCGTTCTGGAATGACCCAATGAAACGCTGACACTACGGCGATCGATCAGGTAGCGTTGTGGACTGAACAGGAGGTTCTGTATGTCCGCAGGTCTATCGCTCAAACAGGCACGGCGCATGGCGCTGGCCGCCCAGGGATTCAACGGGCGCCAGCCGCCAGCGTCGATCAAGGTCGCGCACATCACCCGGATGATCGAGCGCTTGGGCGTTCTGCAGATCGATTCGGTCAATGCCTTGGTGCGTTCGCACTACCTGCCGCTGTATTCCCGTCTGGGTAACTATCCCCAACCGTTGCTGGATCAAGTGGCCTGGAGCCAGGGCCGGCAGCGCAAGTTGTTCGAGTACTGGGGGCATGAAGCTTCGTTATTGCCGCTCAGCCTTTATCCCTTGCTGCGCTGGCGGATGCGTCAGGCGTCCCTGGGGGTCGGGATCTATCAGGAGATGGCTAAATTCGGACGCGAACAGCAAGCGACCATTGCCCGTGTCTTACAGGTTGTTCGCGAGCGAGGTGCGCTCGGTGCTGGGAGCCTGAGCAGTCGCCAGGAGCGCGCGGGCCCTTGGTGGGACTGGAGCGCGGAGAAACATGCCTTGGAGTGGTTGTTTGCCGCCGGTGAAGTGACGGTGGCGGGTCGTCGTGGCTTCGAGCGCTTGTATGACCTGCCTGAGCGGGTATTGCCCGCCGCGATTCTCGATTACCCGGAATTGAGTGAAACCGAGGCCCAGCGCGGTTTGCTGTTGCACGCGGCGACGGCATTGGGGGTGGGGACTGACAAAGACCTGCGCGATTATTTCCGCCTGAGTCCGGCGCAAAGTCGTGTGGGTTTGGCCGAACTGGTGGAGGCGGGCGCGTTGCAGGTGGTGCAGGTCGACAGTTGGCGCCAGCCCGCGTATTGCCTGCCGGAGATCACACTGCCACGCAAAGTATCGGCGAGTGCTTTGCTGTCGCCTTTCGATTCGCTGATCTGGGAACGCAGTCGCACCGAGCGGTTGTTTGACTTTCGTTATCGCCTGGAGATCTACACCCCGCAGCACAAGCGGGTATACGGCTACTACGTGTTGCCGTTTTTGCACAACGAACGGATCGCCGCGCGAGTCGACTTGCGGGCTGAGCGAGGGTTGGGGCGGCTGGCGGTGCACGCGGTGCATGAGGAAGCGCAAGGGCTGGATGAGGCAGGGATATTGGCCTTGGCCCGTAATCTGCGGCAAATGGCGGAGTGGTTGGGGCTGCCTGAGGTGCAGATCAATTGTCAGCGGGCGAGTGGGGTGCGGTTGCGGGTCGCATTAGGTCCGTTGTAGGAGCTGCCGAAGGCTGCGATAAGGCCGGAGTTAATCGCAGCCTTCGGCAGCGCCTACATTGGAGGCGAATAAGTCAGCGCCTTACCTGCTTCAACGTTTCGGCAATCAAGAACGCCAATTCCAGCGACTGGTCGGCGTTCATCCGTGGGTCACAGTGGGTGTGGTAACGATCAGACAGGCCGTCTTCGGTGATCGGGCGTGCGCCGCCGATGCATTCGGTGACGTTCTGTCCAGTCATCTCGATATGGATACCCCCAGCGTAAGTGCCTTCAGCCTGATGCACCTGAAAGAACTGTTTGACCTCGTTGAGAATCTGCGCGAAATCACGGGTCTTGTAGCCGCTGCTGGCCTTGATTGTGTTGCCGTGCATCGGGTCGGAACTCCACAGCACCTTGCGACCTTCGCGCTCGACCGCCTGAATCAGTTGCGGCAGGTGATCGCCCACCTTGTTCGCACCCATGCGGGCGATCAGGTTCAGGCGGCCTGGATCGTTGTCCGGGTTGAGCGTATCGATCAGGCGGATCAGGTCCTCGGGGTCCATGCTTGGGCCGACTTTGACTCCGATAGGGTTCTTGACCCCGCGCAGAAACTCGACGTGGGCACCGTCCAGTTGTCGCGTGCGGTCGCCGATCCACAGCATGTGCGCCGAGCAATCGTAGTAGTCGTTGGTCAGGCTGTCGCGGCGCACGAACGCTTCTTCGTAATTCAGCAGCAAGGCTTCGTGGGCGGTGAAAAAACTGGTTTCACGCAATTGCGGCGAGGTGTCCATGCCGCACGCACGCATGAAGGCCAGGGTTTCGTCGATGCGGCCGGCCAGTTGGCTGTACTTTTCGGCCAGCGCTGAATTGGCGATGAAATCGAGGTTCCACTGGTGCACCTGATGCAGGTCGGCAAAACCGCCCTGGGCGAATGCGCGCAGGAGGTTCAAGGTGGCGGTGGACTGGTGATACGCCTGCAAAAGACGGTCTGGATCGGGCACGCGGCTTTTTTCATCGAAGCCGATGCCGTTGACGATATCGCCCCGGTAGGCCGGGAGCGTCACGCCGCCAATAGTTTCATCGTTGGAGGAGCGAGGCTTGGCGAACTGACCGGCCATGCGTCCGACTTTGACCACCGGACAGCCGGCGGCGAAGGTCATGACGATGGCCATTTGCAGCAACACTTTGAAGGTGTCGCGAATCTTCGCTGCCGAGAACTCGACAAAGCTTTCTGCGCAGTCGCCACCTTGCAGCAGGAACGCGCGACCCTGGGTCACCTCGGAAAACTGACGCCGCAACTCTCGGGCTTCCCCGGCGAACACCAGCGGCGGATAACCGGCCAGGCTCTGTTCGATACGCAACACGTGCGCGGCGTCGGGGTATTGAGGTTGCTGCTGAATAGGCATTGCCCGCCAGCTGTCGGGGCTCCAGGGTTGGCTCATGGTGAACTCTAAGTCAGTGCGGTCGGACGGCCATGTTAGCAGTTCAGTGCCTGGGTGCCAGCGGATGGGGCCGTAGGCTCAGTCAATAATTAACGTGACCTCTCGGGCCTTGTTCGCGGACAATCCGGGCGTTCGTACAGCAAGCTCGGTCTCGATTCTGCCCGGAGGGCGTAGGAGCGACCGGGACGCGCAGTCTTGTCTGCAAAAAGTCGGAACGACCTTCCGACGGCAGTGAATTCACTATTTTTGCTAGCGCTTCGGTCGGACGCGACCCCGGACCGATTCGCAGACAAGTCAGCTCCTACAGGGATCAGCGTTTGCCTGAATATTTTATTTATTTTTCAATTAGTTACTGTTTTTTGATAGGAGCGGCAATGACTGAGGAGAGGGTGGAGCGTGTACTGGCTGAGGTGCACGATGATTTTGGCATGATTCGCGTGCTGGAAGTGGACGAGTATCGCTTCCTCGAATTCGGCGACGCCATCGAGCAAAGCTGCACGTTCACCGCCGACCCTAGCTGGCTGGAGTACGACTACACCCGCGCCATGCTGATTGGTGCGTTGTGCCACGAAGCGCCGGAAACTGCACTATTCCTGGGCCTTGGCGCGGGGACATTGACCCAGGCTTGCCTCAAGTTTTTGCCGCTTGAAGACGTCGAAGCCATCGAGTTGCGCCCTGACGTACCGCGGCTGGCCATCGAGTTTCTCGGTCTGGATGACGACCCGCGCCTTTACATACGCATTGGCGATGCCCTTGAATTGCTCAGCACTGCCGAAACCGCCGACCTGATCTTCGTTGATCTGTACACCGATCTGGGTCCGGGTGTCGGCCATCTGGCCTGGCAATTTCTGGAAAACTGTCAGAAGCACCTCAATCCGGGTGGCTGGCTGGTGATCAATCAATGGGCGACCGATGACGGTAAACCCTTGGGCGCTGCGCTGTTGCGCGGTCTTTATCACCGCCACTATTGGGAACTGCCGGTGAAGGAGGGCAACGTGATTCTGATGGTGCCGGCGAACCTGGAGCAGACGCTGGACCTGGAACAACTGACCGAGCGCGCCGAAACCCTCGCGCCACGCCTTGGTTATTCGCTGCTGCCGTTGATCAAGGCCATCCGACCGGCGACGTGATTGTCGGGACCGCTAGTTGCCTTTGAAGTCGCCGGGCCTGCGTTCCAGCATCGCCCGTACGCCTTCTTTGGCGTCTTCGCTGTCCATGACGTGGCGAATGAGCTCTGGCAAACTTTTCGCCGCTGCGGTTTCCCCCTCCAGCAATGCCTGACGGGCTGAAGCCAGGGTGATCCTGACCCCTAGCGGTGCTTGCTCGGCGATGCGCCCGGCCAGTTTGATCGCGCGGGGCAGCAAATCCTCGCTGGCCATGACCTCCTGAACCAGGCCCATTCGATAAGCCTCATGCGCGTCGAACTCGTCGCCAGTCAGCAACCAGCGCATGGCATTGCCCCAGCCGGCCCGCTGATGCAGGCGCAAGGTGGCGCCGCCAAATGCAAAGATCCCGCGCTGCACCTCCATTTGCGCAAAGCGGGTGTTGCTGGCGCACAGGTTGATGTCCGAGGCGAGCATCAGCTCAATGCCGATGGTCAGGCAGTAACCCTGCGCGGCGACGATCACCGGCTTGCTGACCCTGGGCCCGGCGAACACGCCCCAGGGATCACACCCGCCCTCGGGCACTTCCCAGCCGCTGGCCAGGGTCGGCCCAGCCGAAGCCAGATCAAGGCCCGCCGTGAAATGCTCGCCGTGAGCGAACACCACGGCCACTCGCGCCGTATCGTTGCGTTCGAACTCCCCGTAGGCGAGGCTCAGGTCATTGAGCAGGTCAAGGTCAAAGGCATTGCGTTTGGCGACGCGATCCAGGCCTATCAGCATGATATGACCCCGCTGTTCGCGACTGACTCGGCCGATGGAGGGGGAGGGCATAGGCATAATCCTTGTGCGCAGAGTGGCATTTGACGTGCGGTGAACACCTGGATCAGTGAACCGTTTAAGCAGCGTGGCCTCGCGATACCGGGCCTTTGCAAAATAGACACTGCGACGAATTTACGCAAAGCCTGCGACGGACGGACGCGCAGCCATTATTTTGTTAAAAAACCCTCACTTTTGTGCGTAATTCCGGTATAGTGCGCGCCGGCCTTTAACAGGGCCCTCGTACAGGTATTGCAATTCCCCGAAGCCAGCTTCGGCTGCTTGTTCGCTCTGCGGACTATCCTTGACGATCCATTCATTCAAACGTTTTCGCAAATCCCCGCCGACAAAGCAGCCAGGGCGACTCTAGGGTCTTACACGGCACGCGCAGCTTTGGAACATGGGTCTTTGCGGATGCACTAGAGGCAGACCCATGACCCAGGAAATCGGCGGCTTCGCCGCTTTTGAACTACACCCTACTATTCTTGCAGCCGTTATCGCGACTGGCTACGAAGAGCCTTCGGCTATTCAGCAGCAATCTATCCCGATCATCATGGCCGGTCACGACATGATTGGTCAGGCGCAAACCGGTACGGGTAAAACCGCCGCGTTCGCCTTGCCGATCCTGCATCGCATCGACCCGACCAAACGCGAACCACAAGCGCTGATTCTTGCGCCAACTCGCGAACTGGCCCTGCAAGTAGCTACCGCTTTCGAAACCTACGCCAAGCAAATGCCGGGCGTAACGGTTGTGGCTGTCTACGGCGGTGCGCCGATGGGCCCGCAATTGAAAGCTATCCGTAATGGCGCGCAGATCGTTGTCGCCACGCCGGGTCGTCTGTGCGATCACCTTCGCCGTGACGAAAAAGTCCTCGCTACCGTGAACCACCTGGTTCTCGACGAAGCGGACGAAATGTTGAAGCTGGGTTTCATGGACGACCTCGAAGTTATCTTCAAGGCCTTGCCAGCAACCCGCCAGACCGTTCTGTTCTCGGCTACCTTGCCTCAATCGATCCGTGCCATCGCTGAGCGCCACCTGCGCGATCCGAAGCACGTCAAGATTCAGACCAAGACCCAGACCGTTACCGCGATCGAACAGGCTCACCTGTTGGTTCACGCTGACCAGAAGACCTCTGCTGTTCTGAGCCTGCTGGAAGTGGAAGACTTCGACGCACTGATCATGTTCGTGCGGACCAAGCAAGCGACTCTGGATCTGGCCAGCGCCCTGGAAGCCAAAGGCTACAAAGCCGCTGCGCTGAACGGTGACATTGCTCAGAACCAACGTGAACGCGTCATCGAATCGCTCAAGGATGGCCGTCTGGACATCGTGGTTGCGACCGACGTTGCTGCCCGTGGTCTTGACGTTCCGCGTATCACCCACGTATTCAACGTGGACATGCCTTACGATCCAGAGTCCTACGTTCACCGTATCGGCCGTACTGGCCGTGCCGGTCGCGAAGGTCGTGCATTGCTGCTGGTGACGCCACGTGAGCGCCGCATGCTGCAAGTGATCGAGCGCGTTACAGGTCAGAAAGTTGCTGAAGTCCGCCTGCCGGATGCTCAAGCAGTTCTCGATGCCCGCATCAAGAAATTGACTAACAGCCTGGCTCCGCTGGTTGCTGACGCTGAATCGACCCACGGTGATCTGCTTGATCGCCTGACCGCCGATATCGGTTGCAGCCCACGTGCCCTGGCCGCCGCTCTGTTGCGCAAAGCTACCAACGGTCAAGCATTGACCCTGGCAGCCATCGAACGTGATCGCCCACTGGTTCCGACCAGCGCGCCACGTGAGCGTAGCGATCGTTCATCTTCGGGTGATCGTCCTGAGCGCAGCGGTGCTGATCGTGAGCGTCGTGCTCCGGTTCCATTGGCTGAAGGCCGTGCTCGTTGCCGTACCGCGCTGGGTGCGCGTGATGGTATCGCTGCTAAAAACCTGTTGGGTGCAATCCTCAACGAAGGCGGCCTGGCCCGCGAAGCAATCGGCCGCATCCAGGTGCGTGATAGCTTCAGCCTGGTAGAGCTGCCGGAAGATGGCCTTGAGCGTCTGCTGACCAAGTTGAAAGACACCCGCGTTGCTGGCAAGCAGTTGAAGCTGCGTCGCTATCGCGAAGACTGATCTGCTCTTGAGCTGATCGTCTGAACAAAAAAATCCCCGACTGGTTCGGGGATTTTTTTTGCCTGTCAGTTGACGAAAACCCTGTAGGTGCGCGCTTGCAACTGCGCGTCCCGCCGCGATTAGCTTGACGCGGTATACCGGTTTTCACCCAAACCGATAAATGTCCATCCCCAGCGCGCCCATGGTGAAGCCTTGGTGCGCAATGCTGAATTCGCCGCCAGCGCCGCGGGCGAAGAATAGCGGCAGCAGGTGTTCATCGCTGGGATGGCTACGAACAGCGTGGGGCGCCAGGCGGCGGTAGTCGTGCAGGGCGGTTTCATCATTGTTCTTCAGCTTGTCGATGATCCAGTCACGAAACTCTTTGGCCCAGGGTTCGACGCTTTCCGGTCCGGCATGCCAGTCCAGTTCGCGCAGGTTATGGGTGATGCTGCCAGAACCGATCACCAGCACACCTAGCTCACGCAGGCTGGCGAGTGCGCGACCGACCTGGGTTTGCAGGGCAGGCCCCTGGCGGGTGGGGAGCGAAACCTGCACGACAGGAATATCGGCCTGAGGGTACATCAGCGACAATGGCACCCACACGCCATGATCAAGCGGTCGCTGGCTGTCGATTTTTGCCGTCAGGCCGCCAGCGGTCAGGAGCTCGACCACCTGTGCTGACAGTTCGGGTAAGCCGGGTGCGGGGTACTGCACGGCAAATAAGGCGGGCGGGAAGCCACCGAAGTCATGCCAGGTTTCCGGATGAGGGTTGGCGTTGACCAGCAGTTCCTGGCTTTCCCAGTGGGCTGATACGATCACAATGGCTCGCGGCTTGGGCAGTTCGGCGGCCAGGCGAGCGAGTGCGGGGCCGCTTTCGCCAGGTTCGAGTGCAAGCATCGGCGAGCCATGAGAGATAAATAAGCTGGGAAACATAGTGAGCGTCCTGAGCGTTAAGATGGGGCTATCTTCAGGTAGAACATTGATCTAAATCTAATATAAGTTTTCGCGTGTTTTTATCGAATTATCAGGAGTATTTATGCAGCCGGACTTTTGGCACAAGCGCTGGGCACTCGATCAGATCGGTTTTCATCTTGGCGAGGTTAATCCGTATTTACAACGCTTCTGGCCCGAGCTTGAGCTCAAGGAGCACGCCAGGGTGCTGGTGCCGCTGTGCGGTAAAAGCCTTGATCTGGCCTGGTTGGCTGGCCAAGGGTTTCGCGTACTGGGTATCGAGCTGTCGGAAAAAGCCGTGGAGGACTTCTTCAGCGAACAGCAACTGGATGCGCAAATCAGCCAGCGCGGGCCGTTCAAGGTCTACAGTGTTGAGTCGATTGAGTTGTGGTGTGGCGATTTTTTCGCGCTCACGGCGGATGACGTCAGTGAGTGTGTCGGGCTCTATGATCGTGCGGCCTTGATCGCGCTGCCACCTGAGATGCGCCAACGCTATACGCGACACCTCACGCAGATTTTGCCTCGCGGGTGCCAAGGGCTATTGATCACCCTGGATTACGATCAGACTCAAATCGACGGACCACCGTTTTCAGTGCCTGATGCCGAAGTACAGCAGTTGCTGGCAGCGGACTGGCAGTTGGACGCCCTTGATGAGTGCGATGTGCTGGGCAAGAGCTGGAGATTTTTGCAGGGCGGCGTTACGCGGCTTGAGGAGCGGGCCTATCGCCTACTGCGTCGCACTGCCCTTTAGATGGCGAACAAACGCATTGGAATCGTCGATTGAGCGCTGCATGTCTTTGAGCAGTTGGTCGACATTGCCTTGCAGGTTGCTGTTTTCACCCTTGAGCGCGCCAATCGCCTGGGCGTTGAGGTTGTGCTTGAGGAACAGCACGTGATCGCGTAATACGCTCAGTACCGGCTCGATGCGGCTTTCAGCGGTTTTCATTTTCTGTAGCAACTCTCGGTATTCGGTCTGGGTGCGAGCCAGCTCCTTGGCGCTGGCGGCGCGCAGGTCTTTGTTGCTGTATTGATCGAGTTCCTCACTCCATTCGTCGAACAACGCATCGGCCACGTTTTCGATGGCGCCGATGCGGTGGCGTACGGCGGCGGCGCTTTTTTCGCTGGCTTGGTAATCATCATTCAGCGCGTTGTAGCGTTTCTCCAGGTCGCCACCCGTGAATTGCACCACGCTGCGATAGTTCTGCAACGCGCTGCTGAAATGCTGCTTGGCATCTTGTTGCGCATCGCGTGCGTCATTCACCCGGTTGACCAGCATTTGCCGTTTTGGGATGCCCGCTTTTTCCATGGCGGCGAAGTACGCGCTTTGGCAGCCGCTCAGGGCGAACAGGGCGATGCAGGCGAGGGCGAGCGAGCGCATGACGGTTTATTCCCTGATCTGGATAAAAAAAGGGCGACTCGCGTCGCCCTCTCGTAACACTGCCTGAAGCTTATCAGCCAAGACGACGGAGCGCCTCGATACGGTCTTCCAGTGCCGGGTGGCTCATGAACAGACCCGCCAGGCCGTGCTTGAGAACGCCGCCGTTGATGCCGAATGCTGTCAGGCTGTCCGGCATTTGCACCGGCACGCCTTGTTCAGAGCGCAGGCGCTGCAGGGCGCCGATCATGGCGCTGGTGCCTGCCAGACGTGCACCGGCTTCGTCCGCCCGGTATTCGCGTTTGCGCGAGAACCACATGACGATGGTGCTGGCCAAAAAGCCCAATACCAGCTCGGCAAAGATGGTCGCGATGTAATAGGCCATGCCCTGGCCCTGTTCGTTCTTGAAGATCACCTTGTCGACGAAGTTGCCGATGATCCGTGCAAAAAACATGACGAAGGTGTTCACCACGCCTTGTACCAGCGCCAGGGTCACCATGTCGCCGTTGGCAACGTGGCCGATTTCGTGCGCCAGGACTGCTTTTACTTCGTCGGGCGAAAAACGCTCCAGCAAACCCTGGCTGACGGCGACCAGTGCGTCGTTCTTGTTCCAGCCCGTGGCGAAGGCGTTGGCTTCATAGGCCGGGAAGATGCCGACTTCAGGCATCTTGATCCCGGCTTCGCGGGCCAACTGCTCAACCGTTTGCAACAGCCATTGTTCATGGCGCGTGCGTGGCTGGGAAATGATCTGGGTGCTGGTGCTCATCTTCGCCATCCACTTGGAGATGAACAGCGAGAACAGCGAGCCTGCAAAACCGAATACTGCGCAGAAAACCAGCAGCTGATTGAGGTTCAGATCAACCCCATTGGCCGCCATGAACCCGTTGAAGCCAAAAAGGCTCAGGGTGATGCTGGCAATCAGCACGACCGCCAGGTTAGTGGCCAAGAACAGCAAAATGCGCATCATGGTTGAAACGTTCTCCTCATGAAAGTATGTAACGTGATGCGGGGTATATAAGGGGATGCACGCGGCTATTCAACAGGGGGACTATTTCAAACTGTGTCATCTGTCTGTTTCCCCTGCCCGTTCAGCACAGCCCACACCTGTGCGATCCAGGGTCCCTGGGGCGCGGAAAGCCACGTGGGCTGGCGGCGTGGCCCGTTCAGGCCACGCGAGGCAGAGCGTGAATCGTTAGCTTACTGGCGATAGGTCTTGAGGAAGTTGCCGATGCGGCCAATCGCCTGATCCAGGTCGTCGACACGCGGCAGGGTCACCACGCGGAAATGGTCCGGCCATGGCCAGTTGAAGGCTGTGCCCTGAACCACCAGGAGCTTTTCCGACAGGAGCAGATCGAGAACGAACTTCTCGTCGTTGTGGATCGGGCAGACTTTCGGGTCGATCCTCGGGAAGGCGTACAGCGCGCCCATCGGTTTGACGCAGCTGACACCGGGAATGTCGTTGAGCAGCTCCCAGGTCCGGTTGCGCTGCTCCAGCAGGCGACCCTGTGGCAGCACCAGGTCGTTGATGCTCTGGTAGCCGCCCAGTGCGGTCTGGATCGCGTGCTGGCTCGGCACGTTGGCACACAGGCGCATGTTGGCCAGCATGTCGATGCCTTCGATGTAGCTATGGGCGTTGTGCTTGGGCCCGGAAATGGCAACCCAGCCTGAACGGAAGCCCGCGACGCGGTACGACTTGGACAGACCGTTGAACGTCAGGCAGAGCAGGTCTGGCGCCAGCGACGCGGTGCAGATGTGTACGGCGTCGTCGTAAAGGATCTTGTCGTAGATCTCGTCGGAGAACACCACCAGATTGTGCTGGCGCGCCAGTTCCAGCATGCCCATCAGCACTTCTTTGGGGTAGACCGCGCCGGTCGGGTTATTCGGGTTGATGATCACCATGGCTTTGGTGTTCGGTGTGATCTTGGCCTTGATGTCTTGCAGGTCAGGCCACCAATAAGCCTGTTCATCGCACAGGTAATGAACCGGGCTACCGCCTGCGAGGCACACGGCGGCAGTCCACAGCGGGTAATCGGGTGCCGGGATCAGCACTTCATCGCCATTGTTGAGCAGGGCCTGCAGCGACATCACGATCAGCTCGGAGACGCCATTGCCCAGGTAGATGTCTTCAATGCCGACACCTTCTACCTGCTTTTGCTGGTAGTACTGCATGACGGCCTTGCGTGCGCTGAACAGGCCTTTGGAGTCGCTGTAGCCCTGTGCGGTCGGCAGATTGCGGATGACGTCCTGGAGGATTTCGTCCGGCGCTTCGAAACCAAATGGCGCGGGATTGCCGATATTCAGCTTGAGGATGCGATGGCCTTCCTCTTCCAGGCGTTTGGCGTGCTTGAGCACTGGGCCGCGAATGTCATAACAGACGTTGGCGAGCTTGTTCGATTTGCTGACCTGCATGGTGATTGATCCCGAAAATGGACGATCCACTGTATTCACATAGCCTGGATTGCCGGGCATAGCGCCATGAAAATGGATTTGTATGCGCGAAACACGGATGCCAGACTGACGTCTAACGAAGCGCAATGATACGTGCCGCCCGATCAGCGGAAAAGATACAGATCGGGCTTTTTAAGATGTGGAGGTGTACCCGTGGAAAAGTTGGAAAAAACCCGTGAAGAATGGCAAGCAATGCTCGATCCGGAGCAGTACAACGTGTGTCGCCTGAAAGCGACCGAACGGCCCTTCTCCGGGAAGTACAACAGCACCAAGACCGCTGGGGTGTATCACTGCGTGTGCTGCAATGAGGCGTTGTTTGATTCTTCGACCAAGTTCGACTCGGGTTGCGGCTGGCCAAGTTTTTACGCGCCCCTTGAGGGCAGTGCGGTCGTCGAAATTCGCGACATGACCCACGGCATGATTCGCACCGAAGTGGTTTGCGCCAGATGTGATGCCCATTTGGGTCATGTGTTCCCTGATGGCCCGCCGCCGACGGGCCTGCGTTATTGCATCAACTCGGTGTGCCTGAACCTGGTGCCTCGGGAGTAACGCGCCGCCGGGCTATTTGCCTATGCTGTGATATTGATGAGGTGAATTAAATTGCGCGCAATTAAATTGCGCACTATGTTTCCCCCACACTCCAGCCTTTGAGGGCTTTGCCATGAGCGAAAATCTACTGTCCATCCCGTGCACGACCATCAAGGGCGAGCAAAAGACGTTGGCAGATTTTGCTGGCAAGGCCGTATTGGTGGTCAACACCGCGAGCAAATGCGGTTTCACCCCCCAATACAAAGGCCTGGAACAGCTTTGGCAGCGTTACAAGGACCGAGGTCTGGTGGTGTTGGGATTCCCCTGCAATCAGTTCGGCCATCAGGAACCGGGGAACGAAGGGGCTATTTCCGAGTTTTGTGAATTGAATTTCGGGGTCAGTTTTCCGCTGTTCAAGAAAGTCGATGTCAATGGCAGCGACGCTCACCCGTTGTTCGTCCAGTTGAAAAAACAGGCGCCGGGCCTGCTGGGCTCGAAACGCATCAAGTGGAACTTCACCAAGTTTCTGATTGGCAAGGACGGCAAGCTGGTCAAACGCTTTGCACCCCTGACCAAGCCAGAGGATCTCTCCAGCGAAATCGAAGCATTGCTGTAGGGCGCAGGCCAGTGTCTACAGAGGGGCTCCGCCAGGGGCGACGGGCAGCCACTTGTCCAGCAGGCTGATCAGTTCTTCGCGGCGGAAGGGTTTGGCCAGGTAGTCACTCATGCCCGCCGCGCGACAGTGTTCGCGTTCTTCGGGCATGGCGTTGGCCGTCAGGGCAATGATCGGCAGCTGTTGCCAGCGCCCGGACTGGCGAATCTGCCGACTGGCTTCGTAGCCATCCATCACCGGCATGTTGCAGTCCATCAGCACCAAGTCGAAGGTCTGATGCTCAAGCCGTTCGAGCGCATCGGCACCATGCCCACTGACAACCACCTCGCAGCCGAGTTTGCTGAGGATGCCCTTGGCCACCAGTTGATTGACCGGATTGTCCTCGACCAGCAGAATTCGCGCTCTGCGCGCCGTTGCCTGATTCCCGAGCGACAGTTCGCGGTGGCCGGATTCGTCTGCTTGCAGCACCCGTCGCAAGCTCTGATACAGCGCATTGCGTGCCAGCGGGCGGGCCTGTTGTTGCAGGGGTTCGAGCGCTATGACCTGGTCGCTGGGCATGAAGTTGCCGTATGCCGTGATCAGCAGGATCGGTGCTTTGATCGCGGGACGCAGGCCGAACAGACATTCCGGACAGTCGGTGATCAGCAGGTCGGGTTCAAGGCCATAAAGGCTGTCTCCGATACCATAGCGCCGGTATGCGATGCCCCAGCTGGGCAGCAGGCTGCTCAGCAACTCCGCCAGGCCGCTGCTTGCAGGACTGACGACAATCACTTGCCCTTTGAGCGGTGCGAACACCGGTGCCGGGGCGTAGCTGGGCAGGGGCAGCTCGGCGCAGAACTGGCTGCCGAAACCGACTTGAGACTCAATACTCAGATAGCCCTTCATGGCGCCGCATAGATTGTGGGTCAGTGCCAGCCCAAGACCGGTACCGCCGAACTGTCGGGTGATGCCCGCTGCAGCCTGCATGAACGGTTGGATGATTTTTGCCTGGGCGTCCTGGGCGATGCCGATGCCGGTGTCCCGGACTTCGATCCGTACGCCGTCAGCGTGGGTGCTCAGGCGCACATCGACGCGGCCAAGGCGGGTGAATTTCAACGCGTTGGACAGCAGGTTGCTGACGATTTGTCGAACCCGGGTGGGGTCGCCGAGTACCAATGCCGGGAAGTGCGGATCAATCAGGCAGGTCAGTTCGACGCTGGGTGCTGCGTTTTGCGATAGCAGGTTGGCGGTGTCCTCGATTAAAACACCCAGGTCGAAGGGGATATGCTCAAGCTCCAGCTGGCCGGCATCAAACTTCGACAGGTCGAGAATATCGTTGAGCAACTCCACCAGTACCTTGCCCGAGTCATGCGCAATGGACAGTTGTTGACGCTGTTCGGCGTTGAGGGGGCTGTCCAGAGACAGCGCTAGCATGCCCAGCAGGCCGTTGAGCGGAGTGCGGATTTCGTGGCTCATGTTGGCCAGGAAGGCTGAGCGCGCTTGGGCCATGTCCAAAGCGGTGCAGCGCGCTATCTGCAGTTCCTCGTTAGACTGGCTGAGCCGGGTATTACTGGCTTTGAGTTCGTTAGTCCGTGCTGAAACGATGTTTTCCAGCTCGCTCAGGTGGTCGGTGAGGCGGTTTTCTGCCGTCCGGCGTTGGGCGAGTTCGCTGGCTATTGTTTCAAGCTGCTCATTGGCGACTTGCACCAAAACGCCAATCTCGTCCTGCTCATGACACGGCGGGCACGGTAACCGGGTTTGCTCCGGGCTGTGCGGGTCGCTACGGCTCAGTGCGCGGATCACTCCCACCAGTGGCTTGGTCAGGGTGAAATAAAACATCGCTAATAAAATGCCGCTCAGCAGCAGGCTGCGGGCAAACCCGTTGATCAGGGTGATTTCGGCCCGTTGCAGGAAGTGGCTGCCAAACGCGAAGGTGTCGACATCCAGGTGCAAGGTGCCGATCGAGTCGTTGGGCATGTGGTTCAGGTGCAGGATATCTTCGAACTGGCGGCTTTCGCCAAAAAGAAAGTCGCTGATCATCCGGTAGCGACTCTCCGCCCGTGGGCGTTCAACGTCGGCAAGTACCACATTGTTATTGTCGCTGAGCTTCGCGCCCATGATAGCGGGGGAGCGCAGCAAGCCCTGGGTCAGTTCCTGAGCAAGTTCGGCGTCAATGTTGTAAGCGATTCGCGAGGCGGGGTTGTGACTGATTTCCAGCAGGGAGCGAATTTCGCGATCGATGGAGGCGTCTTCGCTGGCATAATCGAGGGTGATTTGAATCAGGCTAAGCACGGTTCCCAGCGCGAAACCGACCAGCACTGTCAGGCGCGCTTGCTTGAACGACAGACGGTTGGTGAACGATATATCCATGGGGTAAAGCCATTCCTCGTGTTTCTTCGCCAGGAAATCATAGCCGATCAGGCCTTGCCTTTATTCAGTTTAATTAAGGAGACACCGTGGACTCTCGGTTAAATGCATTTCTCGAACGCGCCGATGCGGTGCTGGCCCGTCTGGAGCCGCTATTGCCGGCACCTCGTCGTCCCATCGACTGGGCGCACTCCCTGGCCGCGCGTTGGGTGCAGGAAGGTCGCAGTGGTTACTTGATGCCACTCCACGTCAGCCTGGACACGCGCTTGTCTGACCTGATCGGTGTCGATAAACAGCGCGATCAACTGGCGCGCAATACCCGGCAGTTCATTGATGGTCTGCCGGCCAACCATGCGTTGCTCTGGGGTTCACGAGGGACCGGCAAGTCATCGCTGGTCCGTGCATTGTTGGCTGAAAATCATCAGCGCGGTTTGCGTCTGATCGAGATTGAGCGCGATCACCTGGGCGATCTGCCTCGTGTGGTGGAGCAATTGCAGAAATTGCCTCAGCGCTTCGTACTGTTTTGCGATGACCTGTCGTTCGAAGCGGGCGAGAGCGATTACCGCGTGCTCAAGAGCGTGCTGGACGGTTCGCTTGAGCAGGCGCCGGACAACGTGCTGTTGTACGCCACGTCCAACCGTCGCCATTTGGTGCCGGAGAAGGAAAGCGATAACGAAAACTGGCAGCGGGTCGACGGCGAGCTGCACCCCAGCGAGGCGGTGGAAGACAAGATTGCCTTGTCTGACCGTTTTGGCCTGTGGCTCTCGTTCTATCCGTTCACTCAGGAGCACTTTCTGAGCGTGGTCGAACACTGGATTGGTCAATTGGCATCAGCGTCAGGCCTTGAGTGGCAGCGCGATGAGGCGCTGGATATCACGGCGGTCCGTTGGGCGACCGGGCGCGGTAATCGCAACGGTCGTTGTGCTTATCAATTTGCGCGTTATTGGGTAGGACTAAAATTGTTGGAGCAACAAGTATGATCGATTTGCAAAACACCGGCGCTGGCCTGAATGGCTACGGTTTGCTCGCCGCACAGTTGGAGTCGTTGCTGGCGGACGAGCGTGACTTCATTGCCAATGCCGCACAGTTTTCTGCTTTTTTGTTCAGTCAGCTTGATGACCTGAACTGGGCCGGGTTCTATTTAGCGCGCAACGAAGAGTTGGTGTTGGGACCTTTTCAGGGGCAAATCGCCTGCGTGCGAATCCCGTTCGGCCGTGGCGTTTGCGGCGCGGCGGCCGCGACCCGCAAGACTCAGCGGGTCGAAGATGTTCATGCGTTCGACGGGCATATCGCCTGCGACAGCGCATCGAACAGCGAGCTGGTGGTGCCATTGGTCAAGGACGGGCGATTGATTGGTGTGCTGGATCTGGACAGCCCAAGTGTTGGGCGCTTCTCCGAGCAGGATCAGGCGGGCATGGAACAGTTGGTGTCCATCTTTCTCAGGCTGACCACGTGCGATTGATTGCCTGATGGTGTGGCTGTTGCAGAGTTGGTGACTACAAGGCAGACAGGCTTTGGGCCTGTCTGCCTTGTAGTCAGAGCCTCAGTCGTAGACCACTTTCTTTTTCCAGTCGCCGTCTGCTTCGACAGTCTTCAATCCGTCGGTCAATTCGTTTACTTCGCCTTCGGCAGGCGCGGTGTTGGTCAGCACTATTGAGTTCGCG
Source organism: Pseudomonas sp. 10C3 (assembly GCF_036346185.1). Taxonomy (NCBI): domain Bacteria; kingdom Pseudomonadati; phylum Pseudomonadota; class Gammaproteobacteria; order Pseudomonadales; family Pseudomonadaceae; genus Pseudomonas; species Pseudomonas sp. 10C3. The sequence continues at coordinate 58,349 of NZ_JASJVE010000028.1, forward strand.
CGGGCCAGCATGCTCTCCATGTGCCGGAGTTGTTCCTGATAAACGGCTGGGTCAGGCTGTTTACGCAGGTACTGCACACCGCGTTCGAACGCCAGTCGCGCCTGACCTGCCTGCTCTTGGGAGAACGCCAGTTGCCCCAGGTTATTGAAGAACTCGATGTGCAGCAGCACCAGAATATTGCGGATTTCCTTGATCCAGTACTTGGCTTCGTTGGTCGGCAAGAAGCCATCGTGTGCGGCGCGTGTCACCTGGCCGTGTATGGCTTCTAATAGAAAGCGCACGTCCTTGGCCTTGGCTTCGGTCAGAATCGGGCCGGGTGGGTTGCTGATCGGGATCGCGTCGCCCTGATTCACCAGTGCCGTGAGTTCATCTATACGCGCGTTGAGCGCGCTGTTGCCCTTGTTCAGAGCGAGCAGGCGCTGGTTCACGTTCAGTTCCAGCCGCGTCAGTAGCAGCTTGAGAGCGGGCGTCATCAACTGGCCGGGAAACGTTTCGGTGATCTCTCCGCAGCGGCGCAGACGATCATTCAGCTCGACCTTAAGGCGAGCCTTTTCCAGCTTCTTGTTTTCGGATACGTGGTTGAGGAAGCCGATGGCAATCAGAATGACGATGCCAGCGACTATCAGCAGGGTGATCATGAGTGGTGTCACCGTTGAAACCTCATTCGGGTAGTTTGCGTCGAGTGTAGTGGTTAAGCATTTTTGCCGATAGGTGTAACGCTCATTCGTCAAACTAACGGCGTGGTAATTCAGGCGCCCGTGCGTGTGGGCCAAGATATCAAAGCGCGGGGAAGTCGTTGATTTAGATATATTTATAGATGGGGGTTGACGACTTGCTCCAGCATCCATAGAATGCGCGCCACTTACAGCGTAAAGCACACAGCGAAACGCAGATAAGTAGTGAAGCTGTACGTGTGTCCCCTTCGTCTAGTGGCCTAGGACACCGCCCTTTCACGGCGGTAACAGGGGTTCGAGTCCCCTAGGGGACGCCAT
>NZ_JASJVE010000029.1:0-59186 GCF_036346185.1 Pseudomonas sp. 10C3
ACCCTGCCCAACCATCTCACCGAATGGGAGATCCGCCGCATCAAAAGCATGGGCCGCGCCGCCGTGCCCGAGGCGATGCAGGCTTGGTCGGCCTCGCTGCCAGAAGCCGAATGGGCCAAACCCAGCGAGAAGTTGCAGCGCATGAGCAAAATGGTCAAAGACCTGCGCCAGCAAGAGCCGCAGGTCTCGTTGATTCAGCATTTCGTTGAAGTGCAGATCGCTGAAGCGAAACGCGGATGACGCTTCGCGATTCTCGCCCCAAGGATGGCTTTTACGAACTCAGCGTTTATTGTGTCTATCCACATCGCCGCATGATTCCGGACGATGCGCTTGCATCACTTTCTCGAGGCCACTATGGACAAGACTGCCTTTAAACCACTGCTCCTCGCCGCCGTATTGCTGACCTGCACGCCTGTCGTCCAGGCCGCCAGCACCCTGGTGTACTGCTCGGAAGCCAGCCCTGCAGGTTTCGATCCAAGCCAATACACCAGTGGCACTGACTTCGATGCGTCGGCCGAAACCGTGTTCAATCGGTTGACGCAATTCGAGCGCGGCAGCACGGAAGTCGAACCTGGCCTGGCCACCCGCTGGGAGGTGTCCAGCGATGGCCTGAGTTACACCTTCCACCTGCGCGAAAACGTTAAATTCCACACCACCGATTACTTCACACCCACTCGGGATTTCAACGCCGACGATGTGTTGTTCACCTTTGATCGCCTGCTCGATCCGAATCATCCGTTTCGCAAGGCTTACCCGTCCGAGTCGCCGTACTTCAACGACATGGGCCTGAACACCACGATCAAGAGCGTCGACAAGGTTGATGAACACACCGTGCGTTTCAGCCTGAACAACGTCGATGCCGCCTTTATCCAGAATCTGGCCATGAGCTTCGCCTCGATCCAGTCCGCTGAATATGCCGCGCAGTTGCTCAAGGAAGGAAAGGCCGCCGACATCAATCAAAAGCCGATTGGCACGGGGCCTTTCGTGTTCAAGCGCTATCAAAAGGACTCGCAGATCCGCTACAGCGCCAACCCGACGTATTGGAAGCCGGAGGATGTGAAGCTCGACAATCTGGTGTTTTCTATCAACAGCGATGCCGCAGTGCGCCTGCAAAAACTCAAGACCGGCGAATGCCAGGTCAGCGGCTACCCGCGCCCGCAAGACATCGAGCTGATGGAAAAAGACCCGAACATTCAGGTGCTCAGCCAGCCCGGTTTCAACCTTGGTTTTCTCGCCTATAACGTCACTCACACACCGCTGGATCAGCTCAAGGTACGCCAGGCGCTGGACATGGCCATCGACAAGCCGGCGATCATCAAGGCGGTTTACCAGAGCGCCGGGCAACTCGCGCAAAACGCCCTGCCACCCAACCAGTGGAGTTATGACCCCACGATCAAGGATGCACCCTACAACCCAACCAAGGCCAGGCAACTGCTCAAGGAAGCAGGGATCGCGCCGGGCACCGAAATCAGCCTGTGGGCCATGACCGTACAGCGGGCGTCGAACCCCAATGCGCGAATGTCAGCGCAGATGATCCAGGCCGACTGGGCAAAAATCGGGATCAAGGCCAACATCGTCAGTTACGAATGGGGTGAGTACATCAAGCGCGCCAAGAATGGCGAGCACGACGTGATGATTTATGGCTGGACCGGCGACAACGGCGACCCTGACAACTGGCTCGGCGTGCTCTACAGCTGCGCGGCGGTCAACGGCAGCAACTTCGCCAAGTGGTGCGATCCGGCGTATGACACGCTGGTGCAGCAGGCCAAATTGAGCCGTGACCGCGCAGAGCGGATCAGGCTTTATCAGCAGGCTCAGCACATTCTCAAGGAGCAGGTGCCGATTACTCCGATTGCCAATTCCAAGGTATTTCAGCCACTGCGCAAAGAGGTGCAGAACTTCAAACTCAGCCCGTTTGGCCTGACTCCGTTCTATGGTGTCAGTCTGAATAAATAGCAATCAGTAACACTCTCGCGCTAACCGGGTGCATTTCACACGCCCGGCTGCCCTCCTGCGGTGCAGCGAACTCCTCTGAAAACAACCACGCAAACGATCAAATAGGCACGAACGTACATGAATGCGACATTCTTGTACGCTCGTACCACTGTTTGACGATTCCTTGGCGCCACCATCTTGCTTTGGGTACGGCCCCTGCATAAGTATCGGCAGGATCGACTCACGAGGTCGCACCCTCTATCTAAAAAATGACAACAACATGAGGCCACCATGCTCAAAAACGCGGTCATTCCGTTTCTACTCAGCGCAGGTTTGATTGCCAGCGCTCCCTTCGCCCAAGCCGCTACCAACCTGGTGTTTTGCTCCGAAGGCAGCCCGGCCGGTTTCGACCCAGGCCAATACACCACCGGCACCGACTTCGACGCGTCAGCCGAGACCATGTTCAACCGTCTGAGCCAGTTCGAGCGCGGGGGCACTGCGGTCATTCCAGGGTTGGCGACCAGTTGGGACATTTCTCCTGACGTCCTGACCTACACTTTCCATCTGCGCGACGGGGTGAAGTTCCACACCACGCCTTACTTCAAGCCGACGCGTGACTTCAATGCCGATGACGTGCTGTTCACGTTCAACCGCATGCTCAACAAAGACGATCCGTTCCGCAAAGCCTACCCGACCGAGTTCCCGTACTTCACCGACATGGGCATGGATACCAATATCGATAAGGTCGAGAAACTTGACGACCACACCGTCAAGTTCACGCTCAAGACTGTCGACGCTGCGTTCATCCAGAACATGGCCATGAGCTTCGCGTCCATTCAGTCCGCTGAATACGCCGCGCAGTTGCTCAAGGAAGGCAAGGCTCAGGACATCAACCAGAAGCCGATCGGCACCGGTCCGTTTGTGTTCAAGAGCTACCAAAAAGATTCGAACATCCGTTACACCGGCAACAAGGATTACTGGAAGCCTGAAGACGTCAAAGTCGACAACCTGATCTTCGCCATCACCACCGACCCGTCGGTGCGTATGCAGAAGCTCAAGAAAGGAGAATGCCAGATCACCCTGTTCCCGCGCCCAGCCGATCTTAAAGCGCTCGAAGCGGACAAAGAGCTGAAAATGCCGCACCAGGCAGGTTTCAACCTCGGCTACATCGCTTACAACGTCATGGACAAGATCAAGGGCAGCGACACGCCAAACCCGATGGCCCAGCTGAAAGTACGTCAAGCGCTGGACATGGCGGTGAACAAACAGCAGATCATCGATTCCGTGTATCAGGGTGCGGGCCAACTGGCCGTCAACGCCATGCCGCCGACTCAATGGTCGTATGACACCACCATCAAAGATGCGGGCTACAACCCTGAGAAAGCCAAAGCGCTGCTCAAGGAAGCCGGCGTTAAAGAAGGGACCGAGATCACCCTGTGGGCGATGCCGGTTCAGCGTCCGTATAACCCCAACGCCAAGTTGATGGCCGAGATGCTCCAGTCCGACTGGTCTAAGATCGGTATCAAGGCCAAGATCGTCACGTACGAATGGGGCGAGTACATCAAACGCGCCAAAGCGGGTGAAAACGGCGCGATGCTGATTGGCTGGAGCGGCGATAACGGTGACCCGGACAACTGGCTGGGCACCCTGTTCGGTTGCGACGCACTGAACGGCAACAACTTCTCGAAATGGTGTGACAAACCGTACGACGCCATCATCAAGCAAGCCAAGGCAACCCCGGATCAGGCCAAGCGCACCGAACTGTACAAACAGGCGCAACACCTCCTCAAAGACGCCGTGCCGATGACGCCTATCGCGCACTCCACCGTCTACCAACCTATGCGCAGCAACGTGCAGGACTTCAAGATCAGCCCATTTGCTCTGAACTCCTTTTACGGTGTGAGCGTTAGCAAGTAAGGGTGTTGTCACTGCGCTGTTGTACACGGCGCAGTGACATCCACTTCCGGGACTTATAGAAGCTCAGGTCAGTTGGGTAACTGCCGAATCGGCAGTTACCCACACTCTCTAGGTATATTTCCTACAAGTTCTGAAGCACTCGGGACTATTTACTGGACGGCCTGACGAACATACCTTCGAAGGCTTATGGCTTTGCTATTGGCGAACATAACTGAGTGATCAGAGCACACGTCTGGATCACGGATGTTCCGTCGTCGTTTGCTCGATATTCACGCTGGGGCGAGATCTTCGCTTCCGGCAACGCTATTCCGGCGATTTGATGCCTTGCGTGCACAGAGGCATTGAAGCGTGCGCTAGCCGTGTTCCATCAAGCCAGATCACCCATAAGACTGGCCCTTATAAAAGTAGTAAAGGGAGCTTCATATCGTGAGAAAGACCAGTACCGTTCTATTAGCCGTGTCCGTTACCACCTTGGGCGCCATGGCTCATGCAGAAAACGCCAGCCAGGCGTTCGTCCCGACAACGTTGAGTACCTCCAACGCTCAAGACGGCGCCAAAGGCTTTATCGAAGACCAGCATCTGACAGGATCCACCCGTAACTTCTACGCACGGGAACGCAGTACGCGCGAAGACCTCTTCAGCTATCAAAAAAACGGCCAAAAAGTTCCCACCAACCGTCGTGATACCTGGACCCAAGGCACCATCTTCAACTACACCTCGGGCTTCACCGAAGGCACGGTCGGGATTGGCACTGAAGTCGCCATTTACAACGAAGTCGCGCTTGAAGCGGGCCATGCGCGTATCGCCGGCGGCGGAAACCGTACCCTCACCGATAGCAACGGTGATGCCGTCGACCAATGGAGCAAAATGGGCCTGGGCAACGTCAAGGCGCGTATTTCCAACAGCACATTGACCGCCGGTCGCCAGTCCATGAACACGCCGGTCATTGCCTACATTGGCAACCGTGCGCTGCCTTCGAGCTTCAACGGTTTCAGCCTGCTCAGCGAAGAGTTCAACAACCTGTCATTTCAGGCGGGCAGTTTCGACCGCGTATCGCCGCGTACCGAACAGAGCATGACCCGATTCCGCTCCGAGTACGCCAGCAGCACCGCCACCGCCGACCGCCTGAGCATGGCCGGTGTTGACTACAAACCCTCCAAAGCCCTGACGGCCAGCTTCTACGCATCTGACCTGGAAGACTTCTGGAAGCAGTACTACGTCGGCATCACTCACGACCTGGGTGACACCTCGATCGTGGGCCTGACCACCGGGTTCAACTACTACAAAACCAAGGACTCAGGCCAAAGCAAACTCGGCGCGATCGACAACGACACCTTCAGCCTGTCGTTCACCGCGACTCACCTTGCGCACAGCCTGACCTTCGCGTACCAGGAAGTGGCCGGTAACGAGTACTTCGACTACGCCCACGAGACCAACGGTATTTTTCTGGCCAATTCCCTGCTCTCGGACTTCAACGGACCGAACGAAAAATCCTTCCAGATCGGTTACGTGCTGAACATGGCTGCGTACGGCGTACCAGGGCTGAAATTCAATGTGTACGAGGCTCGTGGCTGGGGCATCGACGGTACTCACTACACCGGCACTGCCTACGACGTGAAAAAGATGGACGGTGAGAAACACCAGGAATACGGGATCGGCACCAGCTACACCCTGCAGAATGGCCCCCTCAAGGACACCACTGTGCGCGCGACTTACACCACCCACCGCGCCAGTGAGAATCAAGTCGACGGCAGCCTGAACGAGTTGCGTCTGGTGACCACGATTCCATTCAACATTCTTTAAATCGTCGATAGCGCCTTGTGCGGCTGAAACCCGGAGCCCTCCGCAATCAGCCGCACAGGCCATCACCGCTCATGTGTTTACGGAGGGTCTATATGAAATTGCTTTCTCTACGAACCTCGATTGCGTTAGCTCTGCTCAGCGTCGCCGTCAGTGTTTCAGCCAAACCCCTGGTGGTCTGCACCGAGGCCAGCCCTGAAGGTTTCGATATTGTGCAGTACTCGACGGCCGTCACAGCCGACGCCTCGGCGGAAACTATCCTTGATCGACTGGTAGCGTTCATACCCGGCACCAGCGATACCGCACCGGGTCTGGCCGAACGTTGGGACATCAGCCCGGACGGCCTCAGCTATACCTTCCACTTGCGCCACGGGGTGAAATTCCAGACCACTGATTACTTCAAGCCGACGCGTGAGATGAATGCCGATGACGTCCTGTGGAGCTTCCAGCGTCAACTGGACCCGAAGCACCCATGGCATGATAAATCACTCCTCGGATTCCCCTATTTCGAGAGCATGGGTTTTAATGACCTGCTCAAAAGCGTCGAAAAACTCGACGACTACACCGTCAAGTTCGCCCTGTCCCGTCCTGAATCTCCTTTCCTGCGCGACTTGGCAATGCCCTTTACGTCGATCTACTCAGCCGAGTACGGCGATCAATTGCTCAAGGCCGGTAAAACCGGCGAGCTGAACAGCAAACCTATTGGCACCGGCCCGTTCATCCTGGTTCGCTACGCCAAAGACGCACAGGTCCGTTTTAAAGCCAACCCTGACTACTGGAAGGGGACTGTGCCCAGCGAAGCGCTGATTTTCGCCATCACGCTCGACAACAATACTCGCCTGCAAAAGCTCAAGGCTAACGAGTGCCAGATCGCGCTTTATCCAAAACCTGACGACATTGCCAGCATCAAGGCTGACCCCAATCTCAAGATTGACGAGATGGAAGCCATGATGACCAGTTACATTGCGATCAATACGTCACACCCTTATTTGAGCGATGTGCGGGTGCGTGAAGCGATCAATATGGCCTTCGACAAAAAAGCCTATATCAGAGCCTTGTTCGGTGAAGGCAAAGCCACCGAAGGGGTCAACCCGTATCCGCCAACGCTTCTCGGCTACGCTGCAGATATCCAGAATCCACCTCGTGATCTGGACAAGGCCCGCGCACTATTGAAAGAAGCCGGTGTCCCAAAAGGGCAGGTGTTCACCCTGTTCAGCCGTAACGGTGGTGCCGTCACCAACCCGAATCCGCTGGTCGGCGCTCAGATGCTGCAATCGGATCTGGCGCAGATAGGTATCAAGGTGGATATTCGCGTTCTGGAATGGGGCGAGATGCTTAAGCGCGCCAAGAACGGAGAACATGACATGGTGTTCGCCGGCTGGGCAGGTGACAACGGTGACCCGGACAATTTCCTGACACCGATCCTCAGTTGTGACGCCGCAAAAAATGGTGAAAATTACGCCCGTTGGTGCAACAAGGCATTCGAAGAAGCTATCTCCAAGGCACGCGCGACGACCGACCCCGCAGAACGAGCCGTACTCTACGAGCAAGCCCAGCACATTTTTCACCAGGAACAACCGTGGATAAGTTTGGCCCACCCCAAACTGTTTACGGCGATGCGCAAGAATGTCGAGGGCTATCACATCAGTCCGCTGACCAATAACAACTTCGCCACCACTCGGGTGAAGTAGATAAAAACACCGGTGCCGCTCGTAACCCGAGCTTCACCGGGGCACGCCTAACCGGCTGATGAGGTACACCAGAAGATGTTTAGTTTTATTGCCCGCCGCGTGGGATTGTTGATACCCACCTTCTTCGGCATCACCCTGCTGACCTTTGCCTTGATTCGCTTGATCCCGGGTGATCCGGTCGAAGTCATGATGGGGGAGCGCCGGGTCGATCCGGAAATGCACGCTCAAGCCATGGAACGTCTTGGCCTGAACAAACCCCTGTATGCGCAGTACCTCGATTACGTCGGCAAGCTCGCCCACGGCGATCTCGGCGAATCGTTGCGCACGCGCGAAAGCGTCTGGACGGAGTTCACCGCGCTGTTCCCCGCCACCCTGGAGCTGGCGACTACCGCGCTGATTTTCGCGGGCATCCTGGGCCTGCTGGCCGGGGTGATCGCGGCACTCAAGCGGGGATCCCTGTTCGACCATGGGGTCATGGGCATCTCCCTCGCGGGGTATTCGATGCCGATCTTCTGGTGGGGCCTGATCCTGATCATGTTCTTCTCGGTATCGCTGGGCTGGACCCCCGTGTCCGGGCGCATCGACCTGCTGTACGACATACCGCCGAGAACCGGCTTCATGCTGATCGATACGTTGCTCAGTGATGAAGCAGGCTCCTTCCTAGATGCCCTGCATCACTTGATTCTGCCGGCCATCGTGCTGGGCACCATCCCCTTGGCGGTGATCGCCCGGATGACTCGCTCTTCGATGCTCGAAGTGCTGCGTGAAGACTATGTGCGTACCGCCCGGGCCAAAGGCCTGTCGCCGGCGCGGGTAGTGTTCGTTCACGGCCTGCGTAATGCGCTGATCCCGGTACTGACTGTATTCGGTCTGCAAGTCGGCACACTGCTGGCGGGTGCGGTACTGACCGAAACGATTTTCTCCTGGCCCGGTATCGGCAAGTGGCTGATCGAAGCCATTGGCGCCCGGGACTATCCCGTGGTGCAAAACGGCATCCTGTTAATCGCCTGCCTGGTGATTCTGGTCAACTTCGTGGTGGACATCCTCTACGGCTTTGCCAACCCACGCATCCGTCACCAGCGCTGAGATCATCCTAATGAGCACACCTACTCCCGTGGTAGCAGTCGATCAAAGCCTGCTGTACCCCTCGCCGTACAAAGAATTCTGGCAAGCATTTGCGCAAAACAAAGGCGCCGTTGCCGGTCTGATATTCATGACCTTGATCGTGTTCTGTGCCCTTTTCGCCCCGTGGGTCGCGCCCCATGACCCCACCGAGCAATACCGCGACTTCCTGCTGACCCCACCGGTCTGGCTCGCAGGCGGCCAATGGCAATTCCTGCTCGGCACCGATGAATTGGGCCGCGACCTGCTGTCGCGTCTGATCACAGGCTCGCGCCTATCGCTGCTGATCGGTTTGTCCTCGGTGGTCATGTCATTGATTCCGGGGATTCTGATGGGCCTGCTCGCCGGGTTCTTCCCGCGTATTCTCGGCCCGTCGATCATGCGCCTGATGGACGTCATGCTGGCCCTGCCATCGCTGCTGCTGGCTGTAGCCATTGTCGCCATCCTCGGCCCTGGCCTGATCAACACCATCATCGCAATTGCTGTCGTGTCCCTGCCTTCGTACGTGCGCCTGACCCGTGCCGCAGTGATGGGCGAACTGAACCGCGACTACGTCACTGCTGCCCGTCTGGCCGGTGCCAATCTGCCGCGCTTGATGTTCATCACCGTGCTGCCTAACTGCATGGCGCCGCTGATCGTACAAGCGACCTTGAGCTTTTCCTCGGCGATTCTCGATGCCGCGGCTCTGGGCTTCCTTGGCCTGGGCGTGCAACCGCCAACCCCTGAATGGGGAACCATGCTGGCGTCGGCCCGTGACTACATCGAACGCGCCTGGTGGGTCGTAAGTCTGCCCGGTCTGACCATTTTGCTCAGCGTGCTGGCAATCAACCTGATGGGTGACGGACTGCGCGACGCGCTGGACCCGAAACTCAAGAATGCCGCCTGAGGAGATTCGTATGTCACTTTTAGAAATCAAGAATCTCAACGTTCGCTTCGGCGACGCCAAGGCCGTGCCGGTTGTCGACGGCCTGGACCTCAGCGTGGAAAAAGGCGAAGTACTGGCCATTGTCGGCGAATCGGGTTCCGGTAAATCGGTCACCATGATGGCGCTGATGAGCTTGATCGATCCACCCGGCGTGGTCTCTGCCGATTCCCTGAGCTTCGATGGCCAGGAACTGCTCAAGCTCAGTGCTCGTCAGCGTCGACGGATCATCGGCAAAGACATGGCGATGGTCTTCCAGGACCCGATGACCGCACTCAACCCCAGCTATACCGTGGGTTTCCAGATCGAGGAAGTGTTGCGCCAGCACTTGAACATGTCTGGCAAAGCCGCACGCCAACGCGCACTGGAACTGCTGGAGAAAGTAGAGATCCCCGGCGCTGCTGCTCGCTTGCACGCCTACCCGCACCAACTGTCCGGCGGCATGAGCCAGCGTGTGGCGATTGCCATGGCGATTGCCGGCGAGCCGAAACTGCTGATCGCCGATGAACCGACCACGGCGCTGGACGTGACCATTCAGGCACAAATCATGGACCTGCTGCTGAGCCTGCAAAAAGAGCAGGATATGGCACTGGTGCTGATCACCCACGACCTGGCGGTAGTCGCCGAAACGGCCCAGCGCGTGTGCGTGATGTACGCGGGGCAAGCCGTTGAAATCGGTCAGGTGCCGGGGTTGTTCGACGTCCCCGCTCACCCTTACAGCGAAGCCTTGCTGGCCGCGATCCCCGAACACAGCATGGGCGCAGAACGTCTGGCGACACTGCCCGGCATGGTGCCAGGACGTTATGACCGACCACAGGGCTGCCTGCTGTCACCGCGCTGCCCCTACGTGCAAGACAACTGCCGGACACAGCGTCCAGGCCTGGACTCGAAAGCCCATAGCCTTGCCCGCTGTTTTTACCCGCTGAATCAGGAGCTGGTGTTATGAGCGTCGTTCTTACCGCCCGCGACCTTACCCGTCACTACGAAGTATCCCTTGGCCTGTTCAAAGGGCACGCTCTGGTTCGCGCCCTTAACGGCGTGTCCTTCGAGCTGGAAGCTGGCAAGACCCTGGCGGTGGTCGGCGAATCGGGCTGTGGCAAGTCCACCCTGGCGCGCGCCCTGACCCTGATCGAAGAGCCCTCCTCCGGCTCGCTGAAAATCGCCGGGCAAGAAGTTACCGGTGCCAGCAAAGCCGAACGCAAACAGATGCGACGCGACGTGCAGATGGTGTTCCAGAGCCCTTATGCATCGCTTAATCCACGGCAGAAAATCGGTGATCAGTTGGGCGAGCCGTTGCTGATCAACACCAACCTGACCCGTGCCGAGCGCCGGGAAAAAGTCCAGGCGATGATGCAACAGGTCGGGCTGCGACCCGAGCATTATCAGCGTTACCCGCACATGTTCTCTGGCGGTCAGCGCCAACGTATCGCCCTGGCGCGCGCCATGATGCTGCAACCCAAGGTGTTGGTGGCGGATGAACCGACCTCCGCGCTGGACGTTTCGATTCAGGCGCAGGTACTCAACCTGTTCATGGATTTGCAGAAGGAGTTCAATACCGCTTACGTGTTCATCTCCCACAACCTGTCGGTGGTGCGTCACGTGGCCGACACGGTACTGGTGATGTACCTCGGACGTCCGGCGGAGATGGGACCCAAGGAAGAAATTTATAACCGGCCACTGCACCCTTATACCCAGGCACTGCTGTCGGCGACCCCGACTATCCACCCGGACCCGCTGAAGCCGAAGATCAAAATCATCGGTGAACTGCCCAACCCGCTCAACCCGCCAAGCGGCTGCGCCTTCCACAAGCGTTGCCCCTACGCGACCGAGCGCTGCACTATCGAAGAGCCAGCCCTGCGTCTGCTGGACAACCGCCAGGTTGCCTGCCATCACGCAGAACAGTTCATCGTGTGACGGACTGAAGGCGGTGTGTCAACCACACCGCCTTCGCGAACGTTTGACGCGGTGTGTCTGACACACCGCGCTCAATACACATCCCGTCGATAACGCCCCTGCTCGACTAAACTCGCGACCTCTAGCGCCCCTAGCACGTCGACCAGTACATCTTCGACACCCATTGCCATGCCTTGCAGGCTGCCGCAGATATAAATGACCGCGCCTTCAGCCATCCACTTGCGCAACTCATCCGCAGATTCACGCAAACGGTCCTGCACATAGATTTTCTCGGCCTGATCGCGAGAAAACGCCAGGTCCAGTCGTGCCAGATCACCTGCCGCCAACCAACCTTGCAGCTCCTCTCGGCAATTAAAGTCGTGGGCGATATTGCGCTCGCCGAACAACAGCCAGTTGCGTTGCTGTCCTTGGGCAATGCGCGCTTTAAGCAAACTGCGCAACCCCGCCAGACCCGTGCCGTTGCCCAGCAGGATCATCGGCACCGCCTCGCGTGGCAGATGAAAGCTGCTGTTTCGTCTTAGACGCAGACTGATGGACGCGCTGAGCGTGGCCTGCTCAGTCAGCCAGCCTGAACCCAGCCCAAGGCGGCCATCTGCATGCACTTCCTGACGAACGATGAGCTGCAGGCTGCCGTCCGCCGGAATCGACGCGATGGAATATTCGCGTACGACAGCACTGTCAGGCGGCAGCACTTCGACCAGGTCCCCAGCGTCCCACTCCTGCGCAGTCGGTGGCGTCAGGCTCAGCAAAAACACCTTCGAACCTCCACTGCCGGGGTTCAGCCACTCACGTCGGCTCAATGTCCAATGGCTGAACGCCGGTGCCTGCCAAGCCATCGACGGCGCGCTACCGGTCAATTCCCCGAGCTGCCGTTGCCACTGCTGCAGCGCGACGCTGTCAGCACTGTCGACTTCAATCGGCGCGAACAGCGTGTTACCGCCGCGCTCGGCCAGCCAGCCGTGCAAGCGTCTGGCGAAGCCGCAGAAATGCTGATACTGGCGGTCGCCCAGGGCCAGCACCGCGTAGTTCAGGTTACTCAGCGACAAGGGCTGGCCGAGCAACTTGCGCTCGAAGCCTCGAGCACTGTCGGGTGCCTCGCCGTCACCAAAAGTGCTGACGACGAACAAGGCATTGTGGCTTTGCTTCAAATCCTGCGCCGTGATGTCCGCCAAGCGCTGTACACGCACCGGCAAGCCCGTCGCCTGTAGCTGCCCGGCTGTCTGCCACGCCAGCTGTTCAGCGAAACCGCTTTGGCTGGCGAAGCCGATCAGCCAGGCAGGCGCGTCGCTGGCCGTGCCGACATCTCGCATCAGTTGGCCACGCGCAGTTTTGATCTGGCGTTTCTTGCGCCGACGGTCTAGGTACAACAACCACCCGGTGATAAAAAAAAGCGGCATCATCAGCGATGCAACCGTCACCACCACGCGCCCGACGATCCCGAAATAACTGCCCACGTGCAGCGCATAATTGCTGATCAACACCTGCGCGGAGAGGCTCTTGTCGGCATAGCGGGATACGGCGCCGACCTTACCCGTGGCCGGGTCGAGGGTGATCTGGTTCAGGGCTCGTGGGTGCGGCGAATCCTTGAGCAGGTAATAGACCGTCGCTGCCTGCCCCGCCACAGGGGGCAGTCGCAGGTTCCAGCTGCTCAGTTCAGGGCCTGCGACGCTTTGAATACTGGTCCACACCGCAGGGTAGTCAACCATCGGCAACGGACCTTCTGCTGCCGGCTGCCCACGACTTGGGCGACCGCCGCCGCCCTTGCGCTGCTCGCCAGCGGGCGCGTCGCCCAGCAGTTTAGTCACACCGTTGCTGTACCAGTCGTAGGACCACATCAGGCCAGTCAGCGCTGACACCAGATAGAACACCAGGCACCACGTGCCAAAAACCGAGTGCAAATCCCATTTGAAACCTCGGCCTTTTTTTGCCCAGTCCAGGGTCAACCAAATGCGCCAGTTCAAGGCTCTGCGCGGCCAACGCATATAAAGACCAGACAGACAGAAAAACACCAGAATCAAGGTGCTGGCAGCGGTGACCTGCTTACCGAACTCGCCCAACACCAGGCTACGGTGCAACTGCAGATTCAGACCGAAAAAATCCTGCCCGAAGACCTCTCCCTGCAATTGGCCGGTGTAGGGGTCGAAGTACTTCAGCTCGCCACGACGCTCCCCCGGCGGCGGCGTAAATGCCACCCGTGCAGCCTTGTCACTGTCGGCATCGACCCACAGCGAAGCGACCACCTTGCCCGTCTGAGCCTCAAGTTTGCTGACCAGTTCAACCGGCGATAAAACCCCTGAGACGCGTTGCTCCACGCGTAACTGACTCGGGTTGAGCGCCTCCAATAGCTCGTCCTGAAACGAGTTGATCGCCCCCGAAACACCCATCAAGGCCAGGACCAGTCCGGCGCTGATACCAAAGAACCAGTGCACCTGAAACAGGTTTTTTTTCAACACCGTGGCTTACCTCACTCAACCGCTGCGGCACATCACGCGCCCAGGCAGCATGCATTCTCGATTGCACAGGCAAGCGCCCGGGTCACGTAAATGAACCGGGCGTTGAATGACCATGGCTTAGAAGTGGAAATTGACACCCATCAGCGCGGTACGACCGGCCGCAACGTGCGCGTAGTGGGTCTGGAACACCTGATCGAAATAACGCTTGTCGGTCAGGTTCTGCACGTTGAGCTGCAAGTCGACGTTCTTGGTCAGGCGATAGGTCGCCATCGCGTCATAGCGCCAGTAGGACGGGACTTCCACCGAGTTGGCTTCGTTGCCGAAACGTGAATCGACGAAGGTGGCTCCAGCGCCGAGGGTCAGTTTCGGCATCACGTCATAGGTCGACCACAGATTGAAACTGTTACGCGGGGTGCTTGGCATGTGATTGCCCTGGTCCGCCGCAAGGGTGGTTTTGACCAGTTCGCTTTCCATGTAGGTGTAGCCGCCGTAGACCTTCCACTTGCGGGTGATGTTGCCGGCGTAAGTGAACTCCAAACCATCGACGCGCTGTTCGCCATCCAGGACCTGGACGGTCGCGTTATCCGGGTCGTTGATGCGGGCGTTGGTTTTTTCGGTGCGGAACAGCGCAGCGGTTAACGACAGGTCATCGTTAAAGAAGTCCCACTTGGTGCCCACCTCATAGCTGCGGTTCTTTTCTGGCTCGAGATCGGCGTTGTTGGCGGCGATTTCCAGACCACCGTTACCGCTGGTTTCACCCGCCGGGTTGCTGGAGGTGGACCATGCCGCGTAAACGCTGCCGTTAGGCAGTGGCTTGAAAACCAGGCCAACCTGGTAGTTCAGCAGCCCGCTGGTTTTCTGCCGGGAAAAGGTGCCGGCAGACGTGGTGCGCCCGGCAGTCGCATACCCGCTGGACTCAACGTCGTAGTGGTCATAGCGCAGGCCTAGGTTGAGCGACCATTGTTCGTCGAACTTCAGGGTATCGAACACATACGCAGCGCTGGTTTTGGTGTCGGTATCGGTGAACGCCTGACTGTCCGTGATGGTCCCGTTCCACGCGTCACCGGGCGTCGGGTTGTACAGGCTGGTGCAATCGCCGGACGCCAGCAACGCCGATGAGCATGTCGATGCCATGGCGCCGCCGCTGGCGTTGAGCACGTTGTAGTTGCGGTTGTGGGTGTCCTGATAGCTGAACTCCAGCCCGGTCACCAGGCTGTGCTCAATGAAGCCACTGTTGAACCTGGCGCTCAGGTCCGTCTGGTTGACGAAGCCGCTGGAGGTCGAGTTACGGCTTTTGGCCGAGCGCGAAACGGTTCCGTTTGCCACGTTGCCACGGCTGTCGTCCGGATTAGTGACGATGTAGTCCAGGGTCGAGCGCGACATGCGGAAGCTGTTGGACACCGTCAGGCTGTCGTTCAGGTCGTGCTCGATCCTGATCGTACCGCTGTCGTTGGTGCTTTTGCGGTAATCGCGATCAGTCAGGCCATAGAAATTGTCCTTGCTGACGCTTGCGGGTTTGTCGACATTGTATTTGCTGCGGGCGGTACCGCTATTGGTCAACGGGATGCCGTAGTCCGGCATGTCATTGGTGTCCAGATGGTAGTAGTCGACCCTCACCCGGGTATCGGTGCCCAAGCCAAACGCGAAGGATGGCGCCACGCCCCAGCGGCTGACGTCCACAGCATCACGGCCAGCCACGTTGGCCTCGTGCTTCATCAGGTTCAGGCGGAACGCTGAGGTGTCGGTCATCTGCTGGTTGATGTCCAGCGTATAACGTTGGGTCTGGTCGGAGCCGAAGGTGTAGCCGCCGTTATAGGCGTCTCCCAAGTGGGCGCCCTTGGTGATCAGGTTCAAGCTGCCACCGGTAGAACCCGCTCCGGTGAACGCCGAGCCTGGACCCTTGCTCACTTCCACCGATTCGATGTTGAAGATTTCGCGGCTTTGCGCGGCGATGTCGCGCATACCGTCGATAAATACGTCGCTCTCGGCGTTGAAGCCGCGAATGATCGGCCGGTCGGCGGCGGGATTACCGCCCTCGCCTGCTCCAAAGGTGATGCCGGGCGTGGTGCGCAATGCATCGGCCAGACTGGTGGCCCCGGTGTCGCGGATGACTTGTTGCGGGATCACGGTGACGCTCTTCGGCGTCTCGCGCAATGGAGCGGTGTATTTCTTCGACGCGGAGTCGTCGGCCTTGTAAGCCGTGTCTGTCTGCTCGCCAGTGATAGTGGTGGCACCCAGAGCAACGGCCTTGTCCTCAGTACTCTCAGCCGCCTGAGCCATGTGGCCCACGGACATCGTAGCGATGGCCACGCCGACCGCTGAAGCCAGTGAACGCGACGAGTTGGCAGAAGATTTTAGTTGTTGGCACGACATGGTGAGTTCCTTCCCCAAGGAGTTAAGGCGAAGGAATATAGTGCAAACAGGTATTACTATCAATTGAGATAGATTATTATTCGCAATCTTTCTTCCTACAGGTTCTGCGGCATGCTCCTACATATTCCCGGCTTATTTTCTCGCGAAGAGGTGCTGCGCATCCGCAAGGCTCTGGAGCAGGCGGACTGGGCAGACGGTAAGGTCACTGCGGGCTACCAATCGGCCAAGGCCAAGCACAACTTGCAACTGCCCGAAGGCCACCCGTTGGCGATCGAGATCGGCTCCGCCCTGCTGGATCGACTGTGGGCCAATCCGCTGTTCATGTCGGCAGCCCTTCCGCGCAAGGTGTTTCCCCCGCTGCTTAACTGCTACACCGCCGGTGGCAGCTTTGATTTCCATATCGATAACGCTGTGCGTCAGGCCAAGGGCAGCCCGGAGCGGGTGCGTACCGACTTGTCGTCCACCCTGTTTTTCAGCGACCCTGATGAGTACGACGGCGGCGAGCTGGAAATTCAGGACACCTACGGCACCCGCCAGATCAAACTGCCTGCTGGCGATCTGCTGCTCTACCCCAGTACCAGCCTGCACAAAGTCAATGCGGTGACTCGCGGCGCGCGTTACGCCTCGTTCTTCTGGACGCAAAGCCTGGTTCGTGAAGACAGCCAGCGTGCCCTGCTGTTTGAAATGGACAATGCAATCCAGCAACTGACCCAGGACGTGCCCGATCATCCTTCACTGATCCAGTTGACCGGCACTTACCACAACCTGCTGCGCCGTTGGGTCGAGGTGTGAAGCATGACCTTCTCCCTGCTACGTGAAGAAACTGTGGACGGCGACCAGCTCAGCGCGATGCTGGTGCAAAACCCCGTACGCGCCGCACAAGCGATCCTCAGCGCGGCGAAAGCCAACTTCGTCGACGCTCAGGCGTTGCTGGGACAGATTCTGCTCGACGGCAATGGTATCGAGCGCGACCCGGAGCTGGCGGTGACCTGGTTTCAGATTGCGGCCAGAAACGGCCATGTCATGGCGCAGAACATGTTGGGGCGCTGCCATGAACATGGCTGGGGCTGCTGCGCCAGCCCGCTTAAAGCAGCCGCGTACTATCAAGCGGCCGCTGACGCCGGGCTGGACTGGGGGCTATATAACCTGGGCAACCTATTGGCCACCGGGCGTGGCGTTACCCAGGATCAGCAACGCGCGCTGGCCTGTTACCGCCAGGCAGCCGAATGGGGTCACGCCAAATCCATGAACCTGGTAGGCCGCTATCTCGAAGAAGGCTGCGTCTGTCCCGTTGACCTGCCAGCCGCCCATGAGTGGTATCGGTGTTCGGCCGAAGGCGGCGACTTTCGCGGCCAGTTCAGCCATGCCGCGATCCTTGCGGACAATGGGAAAGTCGACGAAGCCTTGCATTGGCTAAGCATCGCCCTGGAGAACGGCAATCTGAATTTTCTGCGTGTGAGCAGCACGACGCTATCAGGCGCGGCACATTCGGAAATAAGAGCGTTGGCGGTCAAGTACCGCGAACGGATAACGGCACGTGAAAACTCGCTGAAAGCACATAATTAAATAACACACTTCGCTCCCTATAATTACACTTACTCGATAACTACTTACTTCCTACATTCCACGCCCCTTTTTCCATTTTGACACCCCTGCGTGCACGCTCTACTCTCTTCATCAGCAACTAATCAACCCACGAAAGTATTCACAGTGCTCTGTCGAGACTCTCTCTACGAGCCTCATGGATAAACATCAAAAGGAATTAACAGTATGAGCAATGAAGCCCTGTCTTTAAACGGTATAACCGACGATGAACTGGATAAGCTAGCCGATAATGCCGCGACGATACCCGCCGAATTTGTTGGTGCCTCGACCGGCGCCATGAAGGGCGTCAATCGTCCTCCTGGCATCGTCGTGACCAAAGAGCAGATTATCAGTCTACGGCATTACGAATTGCAGGCACTGGCGCTGCCAACGACACTGCAGGACGTAAAAAACTATTTGAAATATGACACCGGTGACGGTGCCGACAACGGACTAGAGCCAGAAGACTTCCAGAAGAGTTTCCTGCTTATCCACAAGCATGCGCAACGCTGGGACCCGCTACGGACGCAACTTAAACTCGTGGGCGGTGAGCTCCGGCTATTTGCCAAAGACATGCAAGTGTACGGCGATTCCATGGAGAAGGTTAACGACGACATCGAGCAGATGAAGGTACTGAAGGAGTACTCCATCGAAACCCTTGAAGATGTGAAAAAGCTCGAACTCGATCTGGGGGAAAAATTTCCTGGCATCCTGCTCAATGAAGCGGACAAAAAAACCGCTTCGGACTTTTCCTTTTATCTGGGGCAAATCCTTGAAACGGTTGAGGCGCGCAAGAACGACGCCGAAGCGATTAAGAAACAACTGGACGATTTTAGCCGTGACTTGAGCATCTATGTGCTCCCCGAGATACAAAAAAAAGTACGTCTGATCGACACCAGCTCGCTCCCTGAATTGACCATGCAACTGACGGCCACCATTGAATTACGCGCCCAAGAAATTGACGAGCTCAATAAAGCCTATGGCGAAGGGGTCAAAAAGGCTATTACTACGGCGCTCGCCGGCGGTGGTTTGATCTTGGGTATCTATTTCGGAATCGAGGCGGACAATATACGTAAGCAGCGAAATGAGCTGATGAAAAAACAGGCACTCGATATTCAGGAGCTTCAGAAGAAGAACAACGTTCTCGGTTCATTAAGCCGTGTCAAATTCGACATGCAAGACTTACAAACCGTTGTATTGGACGCTGATGTCGCCACGCAAAATTTACGACACTCCTGGAACTCGGTTTATCAGTTTATCGAACGTTCTCATTTACACACGCAAAAAATCGATAATGCGTTGAGTGTTCGCCGTTTCATGACCCGTTTCCAACAAGTTATTGAACCGTGGTCTGATATCGAAAAAGAAGCTTCATTTCTGTTGGAAATATTTAACGACGCGGATGAAGAATACAAACGAATTTATGGAGAGCAATAAGATGACCACCACCAATAACGTCGTCACCCTCGGTGCCCATGCTAATTTTGCAGCGCCCGATATGCAGCAACTGACCGGCGCCGTGCGTGCAATCAGGGACTTGAGTGCCAACACCGACGTGCAGTTCCTGAAGGTCAGCTACTTGCCAAACCTGCACGACAAGTTCAAGCGCCTGACCGGAGACGTCTACGACAGTAATAGCCAGGTCCGCGAGTCTTCCCAGAAATTGATGCACCAGCTGATGGCCGCACTCAAGACCGTAAGACTCAATGAAACAGCGCCGGCCCCGTTAACCGACGAGCGTACGGCCGAAAGCATCGAGATGATCAGCGATACCCTTGATGTCGTGAAGTTAGAAGGTGGAAAACTGGAAGCCCGTCTAAGCGCAGTCAGTTGGCCGCTGGATCGTCAAAGTACTGACTCGTTTATCGCTGGCCTGACGGATGACATCACACGCATCACCCAGGACATTGATCAAGCCACCACCACGGTCGATAGGTTGAATGAGCAGCGTAAGGTGCTGACCGCGGGGATTGACGCGCTGGAAACCAAAGACATAACTGCATTCGGAAAAGATAGCATTCTGACTGCCGAGAAGGTGCTGGCTCTGGGGGTGACGCCGCCGGAAGTCGAACTCATCAAGCTAGCCTTGGAGCAGATGAAGAAACTGGTAGAAGAGATTGGAAAAGGTATTACTTTCTTCACTCTTGTCAAAGAACGCGATGCACTGGTAAGTAAAATCAACAGAACTCGCGACACCGACGCTCTAAAAAATAATGAAAAGCGACTCATGGAACAGCGCATCGAGTTTATCAACACGCTATACAGCATTGATGATCAACGAGTGCTATACGTTAATGAGGCCCGCAAGATCAATCTGTCGACCCAGCGGTTCATTGACACCCAGAGTGCCCACTCCGCATCCACTGAAGAACGTGTGGCCGTGTTTATCGAAGGCGCTGTTGCTTTCAGTGACTATTTAAACGTGATCGATAAATCGCCAACGCAATAAGTACGGCACGCCAGCGTGTATGGCTGGGCCGGGCACTGCGGTGAACGGGCCTGGCCTTGTTGTCAAGAGTATTGAACTGAGAAGGGGAAGTGTATGACCGTTTTCTTGATCAACGAGAGAGATATTGCTGGCCTGAATAATTATATGTATTTCTTGAGCGAGCTCCCCGAATACATTGAGTCGTTTAAAATAAACTTCGACCTGGTGAGTCCGAAAGACTATGGCACGTACATCGAACCTGCGCTCGACCATATCGTTCCACAAGCCACAAAGCTATCGAACCTCTGGACCATCAACCGTAAACCTCTGCAACAGCTTCATGGGGAACTGGACGACTCACTCAAAGCACTGATTGCATTTTCCGAACGGGTGTCCGCGCATGTGGGGCGACTCAGCAGCACGGGCAAGAGAAGTTCTATCGGACAAGACGGAGATGAAAATCTGCTGATCGACTTATTCGGTCCGTTGAAAAAAGAGCCGACCAACAGCGTGAACGATATCCTCCGGCAGTGCGCAGAGGAAATAAATCACTATCAGCATATCTTTGTCGAGAAAGGTTCTATCGCTTCCGAACTGGAGCGTTCGGCCTACAGCATTATCCCTCGCATCATTGATTTCATGAACAATCATATCAACGCGCATGGACACTCTGCGTCCTACCCTCCCGATCGGTTGGAAACGGCGAAGAGCCGAGTACTGTTGACAAAAAAACAGTACGAGCAGTATACGTCCTCCGCGTGTAATATGAAGGTTTACTGTTTTCGCATCAACTACCTGATCGCGAGAGCGCAGAACAAATTACCCCTGTTAAACAAGCATTCCACTTGGTCAAACTTTGATCTTTCCATGAGACTGATGTCGGCATCGCTCATGGAGATATTGACATTATCCAAGAGCATGGGGCGTTTGTTAATCATAAATATCTAACATGTAATAGCACACTTAAACGCATAAAAAAACCCATGACACGTCATGGGTTTTTTATTCCAGGAACGTTTACACGTAATAAGATTTCAATGGTGGGAAGCCATTGAACTCAACTGCGCTGTAGCTGGTGGTGTACGCGCCGGTGGACAACCAGTACAAGCGGTCGCCGATGGCCAGGTTCAGTGGCAGGCCATACTTGTAGTTCTCGTACATGATGTCGGCGCTGTCGCAGGTTGGGCCCGCGATGACCACTTCTTCCATCTCGCCATTCTTCTCGGTCCAGATCGGAAACTTGATGGCTTCGTCCATGGTTTCGATCAAGCCAGAGAACTTTCCCACGTCCGTGTAAACCCATCGCTCTACGGCGGTACGCGATTTACGTGCAACCAATACTACTTCGCTGACCAGAATACCGGCGTTGGCAATCAACGAACGGCCTGGCTCCAGAATGATTTCCGGCAAATCGTCGCCGAAGTCTTCCTTGAGGAAGCGGATGATTTCTTCCGCGTAGGTTTCCAGGCTGTTGGTACGGGTAATGTAGTTGGCCGGGAAGCCGCCCCCCATATTGATCAGCTTGAGAATGATGCCGTCTTCTTCTTTCAATCGCTCGAAGATTACTTTGACCTTGGCGATGGCTGCGTCCCACACACTGATGTCACGCTGCTGCGAACCTACGTGGAACGAGATGCCGTAAGGCACCAGGCCCAGTTCACGTGCGAGGATCAGAAGGTCCATGGCCATATCGGTCTGGCAACCGAACTTGCGGGACAATGGCCAGTCAGCCGTGGTCGAGCCTTCAGTGAGAATACGCACATAGACTTTCGAACCCGGCGCGGCCTTGGCAATGTTGCGCAGGTCGGCTTCAGAGTCGGTGGCATACAGACGCACGCCCTTCTCGTAGAAGTAGCGAATGTCTTTGGATTTCTTGATGGTGTTGCCGTAGCTGATCAGGTCTGGACCAACGCCCTGATTCATGACCTTGTCCAGCTCGTAGATCGAAGCGATATCGAAGTTCGAACCCTTGCTTTTGAGCAGGTCGATGATTTCCACCGCAGGGTTGGCTTTGACAGCGTAATAGATCTTGGCGAAATCAAAGCCTGCGCGCAGGTCGTCGTAGGCCTTGCTGATCATTTGGGTATCAATGACCACGAACGGGGTTTCATGCTTGTCGGCGAACGCTTTCATTTTGTTGAAGGTTTCGCGCTCAAAATAGTCTTCGACCTGGATCGTCATGCTGGGAACTCCTACTGGCAAACTAAATTAATCAATGGGTGCAAATGAACGTCCTCCGTGTGTATCCCCACTTTGGTTCGCCTACTTCCCAAGGCATGTCCGCCGAAAGCAAAAAAGGTCAACCGGGCCCTGAGGGCGTCTGGGTGACCTTGCTGTCTCGTCGTCAGTACTTGAGCCGGATGGATCGTTTCCAGCATGGACGTTCGGCGCGAACTTTAGGACTTGAGGCGCTTGAGATCAACAAAAAATGTCGCGTTTTTGCACACGTCCGTCGCCAGACGAGGATCACTGACTTATGTAACGGACCGATGTGACAGCCTGATGTTCCCCGAGCCGGGATTTTCAGGGGAACCGAATCGCCCAAAGTCGCGGACCTGCGCGATCCGTTGTAGGAGCGCGCGTGCCCGCGATGGCATCAGATCAGACTGGCGCTGCCTGCTCAGCCAACTCTGCAGGCGAGGTGATGCTGGTTTTGCCGCCCTTCGAACGGCCCGAACTCAGGTACTCGGCAATCGATTCCTGGGTAACTTCACCGAGGAATACGCGCTCGGCGTCCATCACCGGCAACCATGACCGATTGAACTCGTACATGCGCGACAGCAGTATCCGCAGGTGTTCGTCGAACGCGGCGGTAGCATTGAATTCGCGCAGGTACTGTGCGCAAGTGCCTTGCTGACGGTGCAGGTCGCGTCGGCGGACATAGCCCAGGCCTTTGTTATCGGCATCGGTGACCACCACGTAGCGGCGGTCTAGTTCGTCCATCAACTCCAGCGCTTCGGCGACCGGGGTTTCCGGGCTGACGGACGGTGCGTTGTCGGCAGCATCTTCGGCGCGGACCAACAGCAGGCGTTTGAGCGTGCTGTCCTGCCCCACGAAGTTGCTGACGAAATCGTCTGCCGGGTGTGCCAGCAAGGTGTCTGGATGATCGAACTGAATCAGCTTGCCGCCACGGAAGATCGCGATCTTGTCGCCCAGCTTGATCGCTTCGTCGATGTCGTGGCTGACCATGATCACGGTCTTGTTCAGCGCCCGTTGCATCTCGAAGAACTCGTTCTGAATCATCTCGCGGTTGATCGGGTCGACCGCGCCGAAGGGTTCGTCCATCAGCAACAACGGGGCATCGGCCGCCAACGCACGAATCACGCCAATTCGCTGTTGCTGACCACCGGACAACTCACGCGGGTAGCGGCTCAGGTACTGCTTGGGCTCAAGCTTGATCATGCTCATCAACTCGCGGGCACGGTCGTGGCATTTCTGTTTGTCCCAGCCCAGCAAACGCGGAACGATGGTGATGTTTTCTTCGATGGTCATGTTCGGGAACAGACCAATCTGCTGAATCACGTAGCCGATATTGCGACGCAGGGTCACTGCATCCAAATCAGCGGTGTCTTCGCCGTTGATCAACACCTTGCCGGAAGTCGGCATGATCAGCCGGTTGATCATTTTCAGCGTGGTGCTCTTGCCGCACCCAGAAGGCCCGAGGAATACACAGATCTCGCCTTCGTTGACGGTCAGGCTCACGGAATCCACGGCGATGACGTCTTTACCGTTGGTGTGAAACGTCTTGGTCAGGTTCTGAAGTTCGATCATTTGCTTTGGATTCATCATTTCAATAGACCTTTTGGAGTCAGCGTGCGTTGCAACCATTGCAGAAGCAGGTCGGCGAAGATGGCCAGAAGACTGACCAGTACGGCGCCGACGATCAGCATCGACATATCGCTGCGGCTGATTGAAGCGAGAATAAGTACACCCAGGCCACCGGCACCGATGGTCGCGGCAATGGTCATGACGCCAATGTTCATCACCACGGCAGTACGCACTCCGGCGAGAATCACTGGCACGGCGATGGGCAACTCGACCATCCGCAGGCGCTGACCGAAGGTCATACCGATGCCTTTGGCCGCTTCACGAATGCCAGGGTCGACCCCTGTCAATGCCAGGTAGGTGTTACGCATGATCGGCAGCAGCGAGTACAGAAATACCGCGGTGATCGCCGGCATCGGCCCGAGGCCCTGGCCGAACTTCGAATAGAACGGCAGCAACAGACCGAACAAAGCAATCGAGGGCACGGTGAGCAGAACCGTGGCGCTGGCTTGCAGCGGACCGGCCAATGCCGGGAAGCGCGTCATTAATACGCCCAACGGGACGCCAACCACGATGGCCAGGGTCACGGCGATCCCGACCAGGGTGATGTGCTGCCAGGTCAGGTGCAGGACCAGCGGCCAGTCCAGATGGGAGAAGGTGCTGAAGATATTCATTGCTTCTCCTTATTGTCTTGAGGGACAGGGTGCAGTGGGTGCTCGCGCAGAAAGTCCGCAGCAACGATAGAGGGGCTGTCGTGATCGACATCGACCCGCGCATTGAGCGCGCGCATGGTGGTGTCATCCAGCAGTTCGGCCAGCGGCTTTAGCTGTGCAGCGAGGTCCGGATGAGCGTCCAGGTATTCCTGGCGAATCACCGGTGCGGCGGTGTAGTCCGGAAAGTAATGTTTGTCGTCTTCGAGCAGCTTGAGCTGGAACGCGTTCAGGCGCCCGTCCGTGGTGTAGACCAACCCGGCGAAAACCTGGCCGTTACGCAGCGCGGTGTAGACCAGCCCGGCATCCATCTGGCGGATGCTCTCGCGGTTCAGGTTCATGTCGTATTGCTTGACCATCCCAATCAAACCGTCGGAACGGTTGGCGAACTCGGTATCCAGCGCAACGATGTGTTTGTCTTTCACCTGGTCTTTCAGGACGCGGCTCAGGTCGCTGATGGTGTTGATCTGCGGGTACTGGTCAGCGACTTTTTTCGGCAACGCCAACGCGTAGGTGTTACTGAATTTCGACGGCGAGAGCCAGACCAGCCCCTTCTTCGCATCCAGCGTTTTGACCCGTTCAAAGGTCTGCGCGCTATCGAGTTTTTCGTCGACATGGTTGTAACTCACCAGGGATACCCCGGTGTACTCCCAGATCAAATCCAGTTGCCCGCTTTCTTGCGCACTACGTGCCAGAGTACTACCCAGGCCACCGGTCACGTTGACGTCGTAGCCCTTAGTGCGCAAATACTGAGCGGTGAGTTCCGCGAGGATCGTTTGCTCGGTAAACACTCGGGCACCGACGCGGATTACCGGCTTTTCAGCCGCTTGGGCAAATCCCGAGAGCAGCAAGGCAAAGCCTATAAATAAGCATGATCTTTTCATTGGAATTCCTTTCAATCAGCGGGTCAGACCGCGTTCCAGCCAGAGTCGGCTCGCCAGTGTCACCACGCCATCAAGCAGCAGTGCGAGCAAGGCGGTACACGCCGCGCCGAGCAATAGCTGCGGCTGATTGTTCAAGGCGATGCCGGGAAAAATCAGACTGCCCAGACTGTTGGCGCCAATCAGAAAGGCCAGCGGGGCCGTCCCGACATTGATCGCCAAGGCCACCCGCACACCACCGACAATAATCGGCACGGCATTCGGCAATTCGACACGCAGCAGCACCTGGGTGGGTGTCATACCGATGCCGACTGCGGCTTCCTTGAGTGAACCCTGAACATTTTTCAGGCCTTCATAGGTGTTGCGCACGATGGGCAACAATGAGGCGAGGAACAGGGCGAAGATGGCCGGTCCGCTGCCAATCCCGAGAATACCAAGGGCAATGGCCAGCACGGCGAGAGGTGGGACGGTGTTACCAATATTGAAAATCTGCATGAAGCGTTCGGCGCGGCCAACCATGTTCGGTCGGCTGAGGGCAATGCCAGCCGGGATTCCGACCAACAGGGCTGCCAACATTGAAAGCATCACCAGAATCAAATGGGCTTGCAGATAAAACAATAGATCGTCTTGGTACTGTAAGAGGGTACTGATGCCGATCCAGTGGATCAGCAGGGCCAGAAATGCGATGACAACCGCACCTCCCAATAGCCCCTTGCCATAGCGATTAGCCACAGGCGGACTCCTTATTTCAGTCGGCAAACGCGTTGCAAGGCCAGCCAATACTGGCAGCACACAAACGTTCGCGAAGAGCAGCGGGTGGGTCGCCGTTAAGGGGTTAACCTCGGCGAAAACACAAGCCATAAGCGCAGCTTCGTCAAGCTAACTTGCTGATTTTTCAACCCCTGACGTTGGCTGTAACAGGGGAGTGGACGTCTCCACGACCTGAAAGGTTCCCACGAAAGACACTATTTCGCCACCTTTGATCGACTGAGCGGTTCGGTTATTGCATCAATTTGGGCTATAATCGGCGCCCTTTTTTGAATCACCTGCCAGGCGATTTCCCATGAGCAACCAGGCCGCCGAAGTCGCGAAACGCCGCACTTTCGCCATTATTTCCCACCCGGATGCGGGTAAGACCACCATCACCGAAAAATTGCTGTTGATGGGTAAGGCCATTGCTATCGCCGGCACGGTGAAGTCACGTAAATCCGACCGCCATGCGACGTCCGACTGGATGGAGATGGAGAAACAGCGCGGGATTTCCATCACCACATCGGTCATGCAGTTCCCGTATCGCGATCACATGATCAACCTGCTCGACACCCCGGGCCACGAAGACTTCTCCGAAGACACCTACCGCACCCTGACGGCAGTGGACTCGGCATTGATGGTGCTCGATGGTGGTAAAGGCGTCGAACCACGGACCATCGCGTTGATGGATGTCTGCCGTTTGCGCGACACACCGATCATCAGCTTTATCAACAAGCTCGACCGCGACATCCGCGACCCTATCGAACTGCTCGACGAAATCGAAGCCGTCCTCAAGATCAAGGCTGCGCCGATCACCTGGCCCATAGGCTGCTACCGCGATTTCAAGGGCGTGTACCACCTGGCCGACGACTACATCATTGTCTACACCGCCGGTCACGGCCATGAGCGTACCGACGTCAAGATCATCGAAAAGCTCGATTCGGATGAAGCCCGCGCCCACTTGGGTGATGAGTACAAACGCTTCGTCGATCAGCTCGAATTGGTGCAAGGCGCCTGCCACGAGTTCAACCAGCAAGAGTTCCTCGACGGCCAGTTGACCCCGGTGTTCTTCGGCACGGCACTGGGTAACTTCGGTGTCGATCACGTACTGGACGCTGTTGTGAACTGGGCACCTCAACCGTTGGCCCGGGTTGCCAATGAGCGCACGGTAGAACCGAACGAAGAAAAGTTCAGCGGTTTCGTGTTCAAGATTCAAGCGAACATGGACCCTAAACACCGTGACCGTATCGCCTTCATGCGTATCTGTTCGGGTCGCTATGACAAAGGTATGAAGATGCGCCACGTGCGTCTGGGTAAAGAAGTGCGGATCGGCGACGCGCTGACGTTCTTCTCCTCCGAGCGTGAGCAGTTGGAAGAAGCCTACGCTGGCGACATCATCGGCCTGCATAACCACGGCACGATCCAGATTGGTGACACCTTCACCGAAGGCGAGAACCTGGGCTTTACCGGTATCCCGCACTTCGCACCGGAACTGTTCCGCCGCGTGCGTCTGAAGGATCCACTCAAGTCCAAGCAGTTGCGTCAGGGCTTGCAGCAATTAGCCGAAGAAGGCGCCACGCAGGTGTTCTTCCCGACGCGCAGCAACGACATCATCCTCGGCGCCGTGGGCGTTCTGCAGTTCGATGTGGTTGCCAGCCGCCTGAAGGAAGAATACAAAGTCGAGTGCGCCTACGAGCCGATCACCGTGTGGTCAGCCCGCTGGATTGAATGCAGCGACAAGAAAAAGCTCGAGGAATTCCAGATCAAGGCCGTGGAAAACCTTGCAGTCGATGGCGGCGGTCACCTGACCTACCTGGCACCGACCCGGGTCAACCTGGCCCTGATGGAAGAGCGCTGGCCCGATGTGAAATTCCGCGCAACGCGTGAGCATCACTGACAGTCTTGTCGGCAGTCAGCTCAGGCACGAAGATGGCTCCAGCGGTCGCTATTGCAGCTGTCCCGCGCGCCCCAGCCAGCCCGGCGCAGCTTTTTGCAGCCACTCGCTGGCGACCGGATTGTGCCTGACGCGGCTGTCGAAAAAGGCCTGGCTGATCACCTGAATGGCGGCGACTTGTTTAGGGTCCGGAACAGGCTCGGCACCGACCGGGCTGTGACTGGAGCTTGCAGATCGGGCGCTTTTGCCCTTGGCATGACTTTTCCCGCCAGGGGTGTGCTCGTCGCCTGGCGGCTTGCTTATACCTTTTCTGTCAGGGGGAATAGGTACCAAATCAGAGCCGGACAAGGTTTTGTAAGTAGAGCGCGCCAGCTTCAGACGATAGCTGCCAGCAACCGTCACCGACTCGCCGAGTAATTCCCTCTGTTGGTAAGAGCTGACCCAATTAAAGGGGTCTTCGTCGTCCGGGCTGGTTATCGTCAGTACCGGCGAAGTTATGCGAGCGAACACCTCAGGCCTGGCCCCGACGTCAACATAAGGACTGAGCAGCAGCAAGGCTTTGGGCTGAATATCAACGCCCGATGCGACTCCCGCTTCTCCCGCGCCAGCCACCGCAGCGGCGGTCTGCGCACCCAAGTCAAAACCGGCCACGACCACTTGGTTCCAGTCGATGGAAGCAAGTTGCGCATCACCTTTCGCTGCCCGTGCCCGTACTTCAGTCAGCACCTTTTGCAGGGTTGCCAGACGGTCGCGCAGGGCTGGACCGGAGTAGCGATCAGCCGCCAGCTCACGAAATACACCCGCTTGGGCCTGACTCGTGGAATAGAGTGCCGGGCCGTAGTATTGCCCCTGAATCGACAACACCGCGTACCCGGCCTGCGCCCAGGCATTACGCCACTCTTCACCTGCCGTGGCGGACTCGCCGAGGCCCGGCAAGTAGATAATCAGCGGTAAACGCTCGTGGGTGTCGGGCGCCAACCAAGCAACATCGACCGATTGCCGCCCGAGCTGCCAGGTCTCATTCCAGTTGGAAATGTCGTTGCGGGCAGGTTGATAGGCCGTGGCCAGATCCTGATTAACCAATTCGGCGAATTTGATGTGCGGGTCAGCTGGGTCGCTGGCGCAGCCAGCTATCAGGCCCAGGGTGCCGATCAGCACACTTGCAGCAAGCCAGTGTCGCGGTTGAAGAATCATATGCCCCACAAAGTTCATCCCTATCAGTTGGCTCGGCCATAACGAGCAAGCCTAACCGTACCGGCCTCATGCAACGAGTGGGACACGGTAAATAATAGGTAAATCATCCCTACGCGGCGTAGTTCGCCAACTTCTTTTGGATGAAATCCAGAAAGCATTGAATGCGCAGCGCCAACTGCGAGTTCCGGTAGTACACCGCATGAATCGGTTGCCGATAACCGCTGTTGGCTTCCGGCAGAATCACCTGCAGGCGCTTAAGGCGGATGTCTTCGTGAGTCATGAAGTGCGACAGGCAGACAATGCCCTCCCCGGCCAACGCCAATTGACGCAAGGTCTCGCCACTGGAGGCGGACACCGCAGGCTGGATCTGCAATCGATCACCCTCAGCGTGACGCAACGGCCAATGGTTCAAGCTTTCTGTCTGGGTAAAGCCGAGCAAAGCATGGCTTGCCAGTGCCTCAACGGTGGTCGGCGTGCCATGTTTTTTGAGGTAAGCCGGGCTGGCGAGAATACTCAACGGACTACTGCCCAACGAGCGCGCATGCAGCGTCGAATCGGCGAGGACACCAATGCGAATCGCCACATCCGTGCTTTGCTCAAGCAAGTCGATGACCAGGTCGTTGCTGTTCAGTTCAAGCTGAATGTCCGGGTACAGCGTGCGGAACTCGGCGACGTAAGGCACCACCGCGTGCAGCATGAACGGCGACGCGGCGTTGATCCGTAAACGGCCGGAGGGCACGTGTTGGCGCAGGGACAAGCGTTCTTCAAGTTCATCCATTTGCGCCAGAATCTGCTTGGCTTTTTCGAGGAAAAACTTGCCCTCTTCCGTCAAGTCCATGCGTCGCGTGGTGCGATTGATAAGGGTGGTTTCCAGCTTCGCCTCAAGCCGCGACAATGTCCTGCTGATCGCCGAAGGGGTTTGCCCCATGTGTTCGGCAGCAGCGGAAATCGAGCCGCTTTCAATCACCGAAACGAATACCTGCAACTCATCTGATCTGGCTTTCACTTTTGTCTCCTGCTCAAAACCGGCTAAATATTAGCCTTGTTTTTCGCAAAAGACAGGCTGTTCATTCGCGACGCATGTCCCTGGTTGCGCCTACAGAATCAGATGCTGAATACGTCAGCCAGATGCCGCTCATAGCGCTTCACATCAGCCTCTATGGCCGGGACTTTCATCACGTCGACAGAGAGGAACGTCGGCAACGCTGTCAGGCCCAAAAACTCGTTGGCTTTATGGAACGGGAAGTACACCGCATCCACGCCTTCCCCTTCGAAGAAATCGCTCGGGTCATCGAATGCTTGCTGTGGCGCGTTCCAGGTGGCGGAAATCATGTACTGCTTACCCTGCAATAAACCACCGCTACCGTATTTCTGCGATGCATCGGAGCGGGTACGACCGTCGTTGGCGTACAGGCTGCCATGACCTTCGGTAAACACTTCATCGACGTACTTCTTCACAGTCCACGGCGCGCCCATCCACCAGCCTGGCATCTGGTAAATGATCACGTCGGCCCAGATAAATTTGGCCACTTCTTCAGCCACGTCATAACCGGCGTCGATTTGGGTTTCTTTGATATCAAAACCGGAGTGATCAAGGAACGCCACTGCCGCATTATGCAAGGTGGCGTTATACAAACCTTCGGAGTGCGCGAATTTTTTGCCGCCGTTCAATAACAGAATTTTTTTCATGAAAGGTCTCATCAGTATTCAATTGCAAGCCGCACTGCAGACGCGGCTGATTGAGGAGGTTAAAAAATTGACTGACGGCAGAGTACCGATAAGACCGCGAATGAATAAGCCGCAGCCGGGCAAAATACTTTTGACTCAAGCGCACGAATAGCACTTAGATTATTGCTGCTGGGTTTTGAGGCATCGCGTGCGGGCCCCGCGCTTCTGGATAGCTCAGTGTCGAGCACAGACAATTGCCCCTGACGTAACCGACCTATGGTGTCCGAGCGCGGACTGCACCGTCTGACAACCGCGCCCCCACCCTTGGAGTTGTCATGTCTACGCCGATTACCGTCCTTCGCAATACTCACCCACTGCCCCTGCTCGACGCCTGCAAATGGGAAAAACTCGAAGGTGACCCGCACACCGTCAACCTCAACGCCTACACCTCCGAGGATGGCAGCAAGATCATGGGCACCTGGATCTGCACCCCTGGCAAGTGGCGGGTGGATTATGTGAAGTGGGAATACTGCCATTTCCAGGAAGGCTACTGCATCATCACCCCTGACGGCATGGCGCCGATCCACCTGCGGGCGGGCGATATTTTTATTGTTGAGCCTGGAATGAAGGGGACGTGGGAAGTCGTTGAGACTGTGCGCAAGTATTTTGTTTTTGCTTGAGCTGTTGTTTATCGATCAGCGCCAGTCATGGTGAAAACATCAGCCGTGACCAAGTAGACCGGAGAGGTCCAGCGACGGCTGTACGTGGAACGCTGGCCGCGCCAGGCGCTCGGAAATGAGTGCCTGGCGCGATCCGCGAGTGCCCTCGGACGCTGCAGGCCCGGACTACTACCGACCACATCGGCTTTCAAGATGGACTTCGAGCTACACACCACTAGCTGCGCATTCGAATGCAGCCTCATAGTGCTTCGGTTTGATGCCCTGCCGCCCATCTCGAGTGATGCCTTTATGATCGGAGCGCCCCCTGTGAGCCTGCAATTACATCACTTTGAAAGTGCCCATGCCGTATAGCGTCTTGATGCTGGTGCATGTCACGGCGGAGGCGTTTTCCCAGGCATTGGATTGGTAGTCCATTGGCTGGGCCCGCGCCCGCGTTGCAATCGTTATGACCAGCCATCACCACGCAATAACATTACTTCATAGCACCTGACTTCATGGCGCCAGGAGCCATAGAGTCAGCAGCTTTAGTGCCTGGAGCCATGGCGCCTGGAGCCATGGTATCAGCCGCCATGGCGCCAGCAGCTTTGGTGCCTGCGGCCATAGAGCCATGAGCCATGGTATCAGCCGCCATAGAGCCATGAGCCATAGTGTCAGCAGCCATGGCGCCAGCAGCTTTAGTGCCAGCCGCCATAGAGCCAGGAGCCATAGTGTCAGCCGCAATGGCGCCAGTGGCCATCGAAGAGAACGCGAGTGCCACGGCAACGAGTTTAAGAATGTTCATGATGACTTCTCCAGAGCAATGAGGGGTAGTCCGCATGCCAGTGCGCTCGAGCACTGTACTTACGATCCGTAAGGTAGTTCGCCGTCGCTCGCCATCTGGTTACAGCGATCTGGAAATATTTTTTCGAACGTTTTTTCTGGCCTGCTCCGTCAACCCCGGCAAGAATGTTTGCGGTTTTGGCGTAATCAACGCTCACAGCAGTTTCGATCCCCGCTCGCTGCGAGATGGCCAGCGGAAGGCCGTGCTAAAAAATAATTCACCTATTGTGTAACCAGAGCGAGCGATGGACCGAACTACACATAACGAGTCGTTACGCAGCCGCGAAATATATCTTCAAGCGCTGTTCCTCGCAGGACTGAGGGGTGATGAAACGGCCTACCGGACGTTTCTTTCTGAATTGAGCACGCATCTACGCGGCTTTCTCAGGGCCAGGCTTCAGCGCCAGCCGGGCGAAATCGAAGATTTGCTGCAAGAGGTATTGCTGGCCGTGCATAACGGACGCCAGACATACCGGGGCGAGCAGCCTTTGACCGCCTGGGTTTTCGCCATTGCGCGTTATAAACTCACGGATCTTTTCCGGGCACGTTCGCGTCACGACGTATTCAATGACTCCATCGACGATGCGATGGAGCTGCTTGCCGAGTCACATCTAGAGCCTGCGCAGGCTAGCCGCGACCTGGACAAACTGCTTGAGCAGTTACCCGACCGTCAGCGCCTACCCATCATGCACGTGAAACTCGAAGGTTGGTCGGTCGCAGAAACAGCTCAGATGACGGGATTGTCCGAGTCAGCGGTAAAGATTGGCGTACACCGCGGGCTCAAAGCCCTGGCGGCAAAGATCCGAGGCACACGATGAAAACTGATGATCTTGTTTCACTGCTCGCCGCTGGCGTCACACCAATAGACCGGTGGGCGCTTGCCAAGCGCTTCGGCATCGCAGTCCTGATTGGAGTGCTCGGTGCGGGCCTGCTACTGGTTTCGACCCTGGGTGTGCGCGCAGACCTCGCCCAAGTATCAGTAACCGCAACTTTCTGGGCAAAAACCGCCTTCCCGCTGAGTCTGGCGATCGGGGCGCTGTTGATGGTAACCCGCTTGGGCAGACCGGGCATGAGCAGCGGATACGGCGGGTTACTGGTCAGCGCTGCAGTCGCCGCGGTCTGGTTGAGCGGGGTTTATGTGCTGGCCGTCGCGACGCCCGGCACACGGGTCTCCATGCTGCTCGGCAAAACCTGGCGAGTGTGTGTGCTGAATATCATGCTGCTCTCGATCCCCGGATTCATCGCGGTGTTCTGGGCGCTGAGAGGCCTTGCACCGACCCGTTTGGCATTGACCGGTGCCTGTGGTGGCTTGCTCGCGGGATCGATGGCGACCCTCGTCTATTGCCTTCATTGTCCCGAGACGGGAGTGCCGTTCTGGGGTGTCTGGTACACGCTTGGCATGTTACTGCCAACAGTCATCGGCGCAGCATTGGGGCCACGCTGTCTGCGCTGGTAACCAACGCATTCACCGTGCGGGCTTATCCAGCACGTTAGATACATTCAGACGTTGACGAGTGCGGGAACGACCTCCGGACGCGTTCGAAAACGGTTGAACCAGAGGTAAACCACCGGTGTGGTGTACAACGTCAACAGTTGTGAGACCGCCAGACCGCCGACGATGGCGATACCCAGTGGCTGCCGTAATTCAGAACCGGCGCCATGACCGAACGCCAACGGCACTGCACCCAGCAATGCGGCCAGCGAGGTCATCAGGATCGGTCTTAGGCGTAGCAGACAACCCTCACGTACGGCCTCGCGAGGCGACAAGCCCTGCGCTTCTGCCGCCAGCGTAAAGTCGACGATCATGATCGCGTTCTTCTTGACGATGCCAATCAGCAGAATGATGCCAATCATCCCGAGCACCGACAGGTCTTGTCCGCACATAATCAACGCCAACAGCGCTCCGAAACCCGCCGATGGCAACGTGGAGATAATCGTCAGCGGATGGATCGCGCTTTCGTACAGGACGCCCAGCACGATATAAACGGTCAGGATCGCCGCAAGAATCAGCCATGGCTGGGACTTTAGTGAGTCTTGAAATGCCTGAGCGGTCCCCTGAAAACTACCCACAACACTGTCAGGCAACGCCACCGCCAGCGATGCTTGCTGAATCGCGGTAACGGCCTCGCTCAAGGCGTGTCCCGGTGCCAGGTCGAACGACAGCGTGATCGCCGGGAACACACCTTGATGGTTGATGATAATCGGCATCAGTTCGTTCTTGATGTCGGACAGCAGGTTCAACGGCACCAACGTGCCAGAACTCGAACGGACGTACAGATGACCCAGTGTCGCAATGGACAACTGCCAGCGCGGATCGATCTCCAGGATGACCTGATTCTGGTCCAGTTGCGTGAACATCGTCGCCACCTGACGCTGGCCGAAGGCGTCATACAACACGTCGTCGATGGCCTGTACCGAGACCCCCATCCGAGCCGCCGTTGCCCGATCGATCACTAGGGTTGCCTGTGTCGCCGCGTGCTGTTGATCGGAGGTGACATGTTGTAGCTGCGGCAAACCCTTGAGCTTTTCCAAAAACACCCCGCTCCAATGATCCAGTTCAACACTGTCCGGGTCCTGAAGGGTGTATTGATACTGCGTCTTGCTGGCCCGCCCGCCGACTTGTATGTCCTGGTTGGCTTGCATGAACAGTTTGATCCCGGGGACTTTGTCGAGCTGCGGCTGTAACCGGGCGATCACCTGCTGGGCAGACGTGGTGCGATCGCTGAAGGGTTTGAGGTTGATCATCACCTTGCCCTGGCTGATCGTAGGGTTCGGTCCGATCCAGAAATAGACCTTGGCCACGGCAGGGTCCTGGCCGACGATATTCGCGAGAAGAGCAACCTGATCACGCATCGCCTTGGGCGAAATATCCGGTGCAGCTTCAGCCACGCCCTGAATCAAGCCATTGTCCTGTTGCGGGAAAAAGCCCTTGGGTATGTAGACATACAATGCCGCCGTCGCCACGAACGTCGCCATCGCGACCGCCAGGGTCAAGCGTTGATGGTCGAGCACCCAGTCAAGGCTGCGGCGATACCCATTCAGGATGCCGGTAAATGCGTTTTCACAGCCCTGCGAGAAGCGCCCTGGACGGGATTCCTCCTCGTGCTTGAGTAACCAGGCGCAGAGCATCGGGGTGATTGTCAGCGACACAATGCACGACATTAAAATGGCCACACTGACGGTCACCGCAAACTCACGCATGAGCCGCCCGACGATGCCGCCCATCAGCAGAATTGGCAAGAACACGGCAATCAGCGACACCGTCATCGAGACAATGGTGAACGCCACTTCACGCAGCCCATCCACCGCTGCCTGCATTCGGGACTTTCCCATCTCCAGATGGCGGACAATGTTTTCCATGACCACGATGGCATCGTCGACCACAAACCCCACGGCAATCGCCAGTCCCATGATCGACAGGTTATCGAGGCTGTAGCCGAGCAGGTACATCACCGCGAAAGTCGCCACCAACGACAACGGAATCGTCAGACTCGGAATCAGCGTTGCGGTCGCTTTGCGCAGAAAAACGAAAATGACCACGACAACCAGTGCAATAGAGAGCATCAGGGTGAACTGAACGTCGTTAACCGACGCTTCGATGGTCTGCGTACGGTCGCCCACCACTTGAACCTGAACATCGCGAGGCAATGAAGCGGTCAGCTCCGGCAGCCGTGATTTAATCGTCTTAATCGTCGACAGAACGTTGAAACCAGGCTGTTTATGGATGTCGACAATGATAGTCGGCTGTCCACCGATGGCCGCTGCTTGCCGGGTGTCTTCGGCACCATCGATGACCTTACCCAGGTCGCCCAGCTTGATGGGCACACCGCTTTTGTAGGCCACGACCTGATCACGATAGCCCTTGGGATCAAGCAATTGGTCAGTGGCGCCAAGGGTGATCGAACGGTACTGGCCATCAAGGCTGCCTTTGGGCTGGTCGAGGGTACTCAGGCCGATCACACTGCGCACATCTTCCAGTGTCAGACCGCGAGCGGCCAACGCGTCCGGGTCGATCTGGATACGCACGGCAGGTTTTTGTTCGCCATGAAAATCCACCATGCCGACCCCAGGCAGCTGCGACAGCTGCTGGGCCAGGTAGTTATCGGCATAGCGGTCCAGCTCGGGCAAGGTGCGGGTCGGTGAGGTAAGGGCCAACGACAACACCGTGAACTCCGCAGGGTTGACCTTGTTGAACGTCGGCGTGCTGGTCATGGTTTTTGGAAGCGTGGCACTGGCAGTATTGATCGCCGACTGCACGTCCTGGGCAGCACCATCAATATCGCGGGACAGGTCGAATTGCAGCACGACCTGGGTTTTGCCCGCCGCGCTGGTGGAGGTCATCGAAGTGACCTGTGGTATCGCCGAAAACGCTCTCTCCAGCGGGGTCGCCACCGACGTCGCCATGGTTTCGGCACTGGCCCCGGACAATTTCGCAGTGACTTGAATGGTCGGAAAATCCACGGTCGGCAGTGGGGCCACGGGCAACTGGAAGTACGCGAAGCTCCCCAGCAGCATCACCCCCACCGCCAACAGGCTCAGACCTACGCGACGCGGGATCAAGCTCGACAGTGCGTTCATCGAGGAACCTCTATAACGGCGGTCGATTGCGATTCAGCCAGTGTTTGTGCGGCGCTTGCTTCGGACTTGATCGCCGCGACCCGAATACCCGGTGCGATACGCGACTGCCCCTGCACGACGACGGTTTCACCGAGAGCCAGACCTTGGCGAATCCATTGTTGATCGGCCACTACCGACGAGGCATCCACCTGACGTGGCTCCACCCGTTGATCAGCATTGACGACGTACACGAACGAACCTTTCTGACCTTGCTGAACAGCGGTAGCTGGCACCACCGTGGCACCGCGCTGGGTGTGCAAGAGCAACCGCGCGCTGACCAATTGACCAGGCCACAATTGGCTTTGAGCATTGTCGAACTCGGCCTTGAGCTGGATCTGCCCACTGGCCGCCGACACCTGACTGTCGATGAAACTGAGATGACCGGTCGCGATCTGCTTTTTACCGTCCCGCGTTACAGCCACCACTTGCAATGCCTGTCGACCGTTCTCCTCGAGTATTTCGGGCAGGTCGTCCTGGGAGACAGAAAAGGCCACAGAAATCGGATTCATCTGGGTAATGGTGACCAGCCCGCTGGCCTCCGCGCCATGCGCAATTGAGCCAACGTCCAGCAAGCGTTGGCCGGTGCGCCCAGTCAGCGGCGCCATGACGTGGGTAAAGCTCAACTGCAGCCGGGCGTTATCGAGCACCGCCTGATCCGCTTGAACGGTGGCCTGCTGGGCCGCCAGTTGAGCGCGGAAGGTGTCCACATCCTGCGTAGGTCCCGCCTTGGCCTGCGCCAGCTTGATGGCCCGATCAAGATTGACACGCAGGTTCGCCAGTTGCGCCTGATCCTTGGCCACCAAGGCCACTGCCTGCGCTACCTGGGCCTGATAGACCCGGGGGTCGATCTGCGCCAGTTGACTGCCCTCGGTGACCATCTGGCCCTCGGCGAACAGCACCTTCTGCAACTCACCATCGACCCGAACCCGCACGTTTACGCTGTTGAGCGGTTGCACGTTACCGATTGCTTCGAGCCATATAGGCAGGTCCTGTTGCTGGACTTGCTGCATGAGTACAGGGACTGCGGAATCCTGTTGGCCAATCGGCGCGGCCTGGGTTCGCCCCGCCCACGCGAAACGAGCCAGTAAAATCACGACGATCATCAC
Organism: Pseudomonas sp. 10C3; assembly: GCF_036346185.1. Classification (NCBI taxonomy): domain Bacteria; kingdom Pseudomonadati; phylum Pseudomonadota; class Gammaproteobacteria; order Pseudomonadales; family Pseudomonadaceae; genus Pseudomonas; species Pseudomonas sp. 10C3. The sequence continues at coordinate 38,224 of NZ_JASJVE010000029.1, forward strand.
GATGACCAGCCCAGGAAAACGCCAACGTGTAGGCAAAGCGGATGGCATGAAGTTCATGGATGGTCGGCCTTAACGGTGGGTGAAGAAAACACTGAGGTTTTCGAATAGGCGGTAATGGTTGCGGGCGTGAAGTCCCCCCCCAACGCCCGAAACAGGCCGACTGCAGACTGCAAATGCTGCAAGCGGACCTGCAACAGACTGTCTTCGGCCTGGTATTGGGTGCGCTCGACAATGAGCAGTGTCTGGAAGTCGGTGGAGCCCAGCCGATAACGGACCTGAGCCAGCCTGGCGGCTTCACGCGCGGAAGTGACTGCGGCCTGATTAAGCCTGTAGGTCTGATCAAGCTGATGCGCGGCGCTGAGCTGCGTCTCCACATCTTGCAGAGCCTCAATCACTGACTCCCGGTAACTGGCGGTCAACTCCTGAGCATGGGCCTGATCGACATTCAATTGACCTGTGAGCCGGCCGCCCGCGAACACCGGCTGGGCCAGCGTGCCGATGGCACTCCAGATGCCGCCGCCCGCGAGAGTGTCGACACCCCCCATCAGATCCAGCGAAATATTGGGAAGAAACGCCGCCCGTGCGACACCTACATCGAAGTTGGCCGATTTCAACCGAGCCTCCGCTGCTTGCACGTCCGGGCGTTGCCGCAACAGGCCGATGGGCAATCCCATAGCCGGGTGCGGAATCGCAAGGTCTTGCAAGCCGGTTTGATTAACCTGGAAACCTTGCGGTGGGACACCCACCAATACCGCAAGCTGATACAACGCCTGATCGCGCTGCTGACGCAATGGCGGCATCGCAGCCTGAAACGTCTGCAAGGCATTGCGTTGCTGTTCTACCTCAAGGTTGGAAACCACGCCTTGGCTGGCCTGGACCTCAACCAGTTCAAGCACCTGCTGCGCATCGTCGGCGATCGATTGAGCAAGGCGCAGTCGATCATCCAGCGACAGCACCTGAAAATACGTGGTAGCTATGGTCGCGCCCAAGGTCATTCGAAGCGTCTGGGCGTCGAACACACTCGCATTCGCCAGCGCGGTGGAAGAATCAGCCGCCGCCCGCGATTTGCCCCAGAAATCAGCCTCGTAGGTGGCATCGGCAAACACGCTGCGTTTTGCGGTGGTCCCGTAATTATCCTGGCGCTGAACATTACCGCCGAGGGACAGCAGCGGGTACTGCGCAGCCCCCGCTACCTGTGCAAGGCCCCGCGCTTCATCGATCCGGCTCATGGCGGCCTTGAGCGTATAGTTTTCGCTCAGCCCCTTGGCGATCAGCCCGTCGAGTTCCTGACTGTGAAACTCTTTCCACCACAGCCCACCTGACGCTGGCGCCTCAGCGCCCCCCTGCGCCCCCGTCCACGCAAGGGCGAGCGGCACGTCGGGCTGGCTGTAGGAAGGCACCAGAGAACATCCCCCGAGCATCAGCCATCCAGTGAACACCAGGGACCGGACTGCCCGTCCTGATCTGATCGTTCGCCCTGGAGATAAACGCTGCGTGAGCGCCGACGGTAGTGTTGCGGCTGGCATGTGCTGATTGTCTCCGTTAACCCTTGTGGCATAACCCACTAATGGCACGAAGATAGCGAACGACGACTGTCAGAGCGGTCCTCTGTACTTAAACAATTGTTTAAGTAGCCCATCCGCACAACATGACTTTGAGCGCGCAGGATGCTGAACCGGGTTGTCAGATCGATTTGATGGGGTGATTTGATGGGGTGACGTCATTCGACACGAAGGTGAATGGATCTTGCGCCATCAATACCCTCAGCCCGCTCGTTGAGACGTTCAACGAGCGGGCCGGTGGCTATCAGGCTTGCCGCTTTACTCAGCCTTGCGATACGACTCGATAATCGCCGAGAAATCCTTGCCACCTTCGCCACGCAGGCTCATCGCCTGATACAGCTGTTGAGCCACCGCGCCGAGAATCACCGGCTGATGGGCGACCCGCGCGGCTTCGGTCGCCAAGCCCAGGTCCTTGAGCATCAGCTCCGCCCCGAAGCCACCGGTATAACCGCGTGACGCTGGCGCGGTTTCGACGATACCCGGCCATGGGTTATAGACCTCGGAACTCCAGCAACGCCCAGTGGAACTGTTGATGATACCGGCCAGAACGCCAGTATCGATCCCCAGCGAATTGCCCAGAGCCATGGCTTCGGCCACGCCGATCATGGAAATCCCCAGCAGCATGTTGTTGCAGATCTTGGCGATCTGCCCGGTGCCGACGTCACCGCAGTGGACGATGTTCTTGCCCATCTGCGCCAATACCGGTTTCAGTACTTCGAAGTGCTCTGCGCTGGCGCCAACCATGAAGGTCAGGGTCCCGGCTTGCGCACCGCCGGTGCCACCTGAAACAGGGGCATCACCCAGCACCACGCCTTGTTTGGCCGCAGTCGCCGCGACATCACGGATCGTCTGTGGATCGATCGTGCTGCAATCCACTGCGGGCACCCCTCGGGCGATGCCGGCCAATACGCCATCTTCATTCAGGTACACGCTGCGCACATGCGCTGCAGCCGGCAGCATGGTGATGACCAGCTCACTGCCCTTCGCCGCGTCCTTGGGCGAGGCGCTGATGTGACCACCCAGTGCGGCGAGCTCGGCCAGCACTGTCTGGTTGAGGTCAAACAGGTTCAGCTGATGACCGGCCTTGATCAAATTGCGGGCCATGGGCGCGCCCATGTTGCCGAGGCCGATGAATGCAATTTTCATAATCGTTCTCCTGTCAGGCGACTTAGCGCAGGTTGATCGTGGTGTTCACGCCATCGTTCACGCTGTCGTCGTCGAACCAGCGGCTGGTGACGGTTTTAGTCTGGGTGTAGAACTGCACCACTTGCTTGCCGTACGGACCCAGATCACCCAGTTTCGAACCACGCGAGCCAGTGAAGCTGAAGGATGGGACAGGTACAGGGATCGGAATGTTGATACCCACTTGGCCCACATCGATCTCACTCTGGAATTTGCGCGCCGCTGCACCACTTTGGGTAAACAGGCCTGTGCCGTTGCCGTACGGGTTGGCGTTGACCAGGGCAATCGCCTGATCGAGGGTGTCGACTTCCAGCACGACCAGTACCGGGCCGAAGATTTCCTGGGTGTAGATCTGCATTTCGGTGGTCACACCCGAGAACAAGGTTGGGCCAATGAAGTTACCGTCTTCAAACCCGGGTACCGAGACATCACGGCCATCCAGTTCCAGCTTGGCGCCTTCGCGAACACCGCTTTCGATCAGGCCCAACACACGTTCCTTGGCCCGCTTGGAAATCACCGGACCGACATCAGTACCGGCTTCGCTACCGGCATTGACCTTGAGTTTCTGCGCCAGAACCTTGAGGTCTGGCAGCCATTGTTTTGCCGCGCCCACCAACACCACCACAGACGTCGCCATGCAGCGCTGACCGGCGGCACCGAAGCCGGCACCGACCAACGCATTCAGGGTCTGCTCGCGATTAGCATCGGGCAGCACCACGGCGTGGTTTTTCGCGCCCATCATTGATTGCACGCGTTTGCCGTGTTGACCAGCAAGGTTGTAAACGTGAGTACCCACTGCGGTCGAACCGACGAAGGACACGGCCTTGATGGCTTTGTGGGTGCAGATCCCGTCCACCACTTGCTTGCCGCCGTGGACCACGTTAAGCACACCGGCTGGTACGCCCGCCTCGACGGCCAGTTCCACCAACAGCATAGTCGACAGCGGGTCTTGTTCCGACGGTTTGAGGACGAAGGTGTTACCGCAGGCGATGGCCATCGGGAACATCCACAGTGGAATCATTGCCGGAAAGTTGAAAGGCGTGATCCCGGCGCAAACGCCGATCGGTTGACGCAGGGTGTAGGTATCAACACCGCCCGCGACGTTTTCAGCGAACTCGCCCATCTGCAAAGTACCGATGGAGCACGCGTGTTCGACCACTTCCAGACCACGGAAGATGTCGCCTTCCGCATCGGCGATGGTCTTGCCCTGTTCTGCACTCAACACCACAGCGATGCGTTTCGAATGTTCGCGGATCAACGCCTGGAGCTTGAGCATGATGCGCATCCGCGCACCAATGGGGGTCAAGCGCCAGGTCTTGAAGGCTTGCTCGGCGGCCGCAACCGCAGCATTCAATTCAGACTCGGTGGCGAAGGGAACTTGCGCCAGCACTTCCTGAGTTGCCGGATTAACGATGTCGTGCCATTCGTTGGTCTGAGAATCGACCCACTCACCACCGATCAGCAGTTTGACGCGAGCCACGGCGGTGCCGTTTTTATTGATGGAAGGATTGAGCGAAGCGTTCATTGGAGTTCTCCTGGATTCGAGCGGCCCGATGCGGGCGGCAAAAAAAGTCAAAGCATGCGGCGGCTATAAGGTTCTGTGCCGTGCCGGGTCTGGTTTCATCAGGGCGGTGCAGAACAATGCCACCACGCCCATGCCGATCAGATAAACGATGACGTAATGAGGGCTACCATCAGCGTAGGCCAACAATTTGGTGGCGATCATCGGTGCGAAACCACCTCCCAGCACGCCGGCCAGTTGCACCGACACAGAGATGCCGCTGTAACGAATTTCTGCCGGGAATTGCCGGGCGAACAACAGCGATTCAGGCGCATACAGAATCGGAAACACCACGCCGACCGCCAGCACCATGGCCCACCAGACCAACAGTGGCTCGCGTGTTTCGAGCATGGCGAAGAACGGGTAGACGAATGCGCAAAGCAGTAATAGCCCGGCGAAGTACAAGCGACGTTGCCCGACCTTGTCGGACAGGTGCCCGCAGAGTGGCATGGTGATCAGTGATAGGGCCGCGCCAGCCGTGATGGCGTTGAGCACATCGCCACGCGGAATCTGCAACTGGTTGGCCGCGTAGGCCAGGGCGAACGTCACCGACATATAGAACCAGGCATTTTCTGCCGTTCGGGCGCCGATGATGGTCAGGGTTTCGCGCGGATGATTGCGCAGCACCTGAAACAGCGGGATCTTGACCGCGATATTCTGCTTTTTCATTTTTTCGAAGTCGGGTGATTCCGGAACTTTCAGACGAATCACCCAGCCGACGCCGAGCAGCACGATGCTGGCGATGAACGGCAGGCGCCAACCCCAGCTGAGCATGTCCGCTTCAGGCAATTTGGCAACCAGGCCCATGGCCAGCGATGCCAGCACCAGACCGGCACCCACACCGGTTTGCGGCAAGCTGCCGTAAAAGCCTTTCTTGCCTTCGGGCGCATGCTCAACGGCCATCAACACCGCCCCGCCCCACTCGCCGCCCACCGCCATGCCCTGGAGAAAGCGCATGAGCACCAGAATCAATGCGGCCCAGTAGCCGATCTGATCATAGGTGGGGATCAGGCCGATGATGATGGTCGGTATCCCCATCATCAGCAGCGTCAGTAACAGCATCGACTTACGCCCGATACGGTCGCCGAAGTGGCCGAAAATCACGCCGCCCAATGGCCGGCCGAGAAAGCCCACGGCATAGGTAGCGAAAGCTGCCAACACACCGCTGATAGGGTCCAGGGCGGGAAAGAAAATCTTGTTGAAGATGAGCGCGGCAGCCGTGCCATAGAGGAAAAAGTCGTACCACTCGATGGTCGTACCGGCCATGCTCGCCATACCGGCAAGCCGATAAGGTTTGGCCTTTTTCGCAGGGTTGGCACCGATTGCGCCAGCGTCCGCCGTTGTAGCGTTCTTCATAAACTCCTCCGCTTATTATTTTTGTGCAGGGTGTTATGGCAGGTGGGTGTTGCCTGGGATGTGGCTCGCGGCCTTGCGGGTCTTGCTCCTGAGCCGCTGATCAAGAAGTTGGTCATGGGCGTGTTTTGGAGTATAGATGTGCAAACTTCTAATAAGAACGCTCATAAAAGCCGGATCAATATGCAAAAAAACATCACGTCCTTGAACCTCCTAAATTGGGACGACCTGAAGTTTTTCCTTGAGGTCGCCCGCACCCGCAAAGCCAGCACTGCGGCCAAGCGCCTGGCGGTGGACTACACGACGGTGTCCCGACGGATCAATTCGCTGGAGGGATCGCTGGGGACATTACTGTTCGAGAAATCGCGCACTACCGGTTTTATCCTGACGCCCGAAGGCCAGCGCCTGCTCGGTTATGCCGAGTCGATCGAAAGCACGCTGCACCTGGCCTGCGAGCAGGTGTCAGGCTCGGGAGTGGCCCTGTCCGGCCATGTACGCATGGGTTGCACCGAAGGGTTTGGCAGCTTTTTCATCACGCCACAGCTGACGCACTTTCTCGACGCGTACCCGGCTATTTCGGTGGATATCCTGCCGCTGCCACACTTCATCAGCCTGTCCAAGCGCGAAGCCGACATCGTCATCGCCCTGGAGCGCCCCGAACATGGACCGTATGTCTGCTGCAAGCTGTGCGACTACAGCCTGCGCCTATATGCCACCCAGGAATACCTCGACCGCCATCCACCGATCCGGCGCAGCGCAGACCTGGCTGACCATCAGTTCATCAGTTACGTTGACGACCTGGCCTTCAGCTCGGAGCTGCTTTATCTAAGCAATTTACTCCCCGGCGCCAACGCGCATCTGCGCAGCACCAGCGTCATTGCCCAGTACGTAGCGGCGCTGCAAGGTCGGTCACTGGCGATCCTGCCGTGCTTCCTGGCAGCACAAGACCCGCGCCTGCTGCCCGTTCTGGAAAGCGAAGTGAAGATCACACGACAATTCTGGATGTACTGCCGCGAAGACCTGAGGAAGCTCAAGCGGATCACCCTGTTGTGGGATTACATCCGGGCGGTGACCGAGAAAAACAGCCAGCTTTTACTGGGTGAAACGAAGAAAATGCTGTTTGCAGACCAGCCGGGTGAACACTAACCCTGTGTAGGAGCGGGCTTGCCCGCGATAAGCCGGGCTCACGGCGGATCGCGGGCAAGCCCACTCCTACAGTTGATCTGTGTCTAGATAGTTTAGAAATCTCTGAACTATGGATTTGAGCTTTCCTATTCTTCCCACTCCCGCGCCACCCCTAAGATCCATTCCACCAAGGGACCGGATACCCAGAGATTCGGCCTAAAGATTACCCCTTCGCTACTGCCCATCGTTGCCGACCCGGCTTATGCCGTCGTCGCGCTGTGCCGTAGCCCGAGGAATCTTTGAGGTCATCAATGAAACTGGATATTTTCCGCACACTCTGGGGCTATACCGCGAGCAAAACCCAGGCGCTGGAAGAGCGGCTGGATGCTGGCTTCGACGGTATGGAAGCGCGTCTGCCGCTGGAAGCCAGCGAGCGTGCAGAGTTCTCGGCGTTTCTAAGGGCCAACCAACTCGGCTATATCAGCACCGTTTTCACCGCCTACAACGTCTTGCCCGAGCAGGCGGCACCAGTCACTGAACACTTGGTCGACCTGGACAAAAAACTCGCCTGGGCCGCCGAACTGTCGCCGCGCTTCGTCAATGTGCTCGCCGGCAATGACCGCTGGCAGTTGCCACAGCAGGTCGACTTTTTCGGTCGGGCGCTGGAACTGGCACGCAAACACGGTCAAGTGTGCAGCTTCGAAACCCATCGCTCGCGCTCGCTGTTCAATCCGTGGATTACCCTCGAACTGATCCGCCAACTGCCTGATCTGTTGTTCACCAGCGACATCAGCCATTGGATCGTCACCTGCGAGCGCCTGCTCAACGACCCCGAGGACGACCTCAGCGCGTTCGTTGATCGCGTGCATCACATTCAAGCCCGGGTCGGCTATGACCAGGGCCCACAGGTCCCGCACCCGGCCGCGCCGGAATACGCCAAGGAGCTGGCCTTCCATCAGCAGCATTGGGAAGCGATCTGGCACTCGCAAAAAAGACGCGGCTATCAGGTTAGCACTCTGACCCCGGAATTCGGCGCCGACGGTTACTTGCATCACCTGCCCTTCACCAACGTGCCCGTGGCCGATCTGTGGTCGCTGAACGTGTGGATGGGCCAGACCGAGCGCGAGCACTTCCAGCGTTTCACTCAATCGACTTGTCTTTGAAGGAGCGTTTTCGTTATGCCTGATCTCTCCCAAACCTCGGCACCCTCGGTCGCGGCCAACTTCAGCAGCATCCCCGTGGTGGACATTGCCGGGTTGTTCAGCACCGACGTCGCTCAGCGTCAGGCCGTCGCCGCAGCGCTAGGTGCTGCCGCCCGCGAGGTCGGTTTTCTGTACATCAAAAACCACGGCATCGACGCGCAGCTGATCACTGGCCTGTATCAAGCGGCCAAGGATTTTTTCGACCAGCCCTTCGACACCAAGATGCAGCACTACATTGGCACCTCAAAGACCCATAAAGGCTTCGTGCCCGAAGGTGAAGAGGTTTACGCCAAGGGCAAGCCCGACCATAAAGAAGCCTTCGACATCGGCTTCGAAGTACCCGCCGATGACCCGTTGGTGCTGGCCAATACGCCGCTGCTGGGGCCCAACGAGTGGCCGCTGCTGCCCGGTTTCAAAACGTCGGTGCAAGCCTATTACGCCGCAATTTTCGCCCTTGGCCGCAGGCTGTTCGGTGGCTTCGCCCTGGCATTGGGCCTGGAAGAAGACTACTTCGACGCGATGGTCACGCGCCCACCGTCCAAGCTGCGGCTGATCCATTACCCGTTCGACGACGCTGCGCAGGACGCGCCCGGTATTGGTGCACACACCGATTACGAGTGCTTCACAATATTGCTTGCCGACAAGCCGGGTCTGGAAGTCATGAACGATCTGGGCCTGTGGATCGATGCGCCGCCCATTGAGGGCGCCTTTGTGGTCAACATCGGCGACATGCTCGAGGTCATGACCGCTGGTACGTTCGTTGCTACGGCTCATCGGGTCAGAACGGTGAGTGAGGAGCGTTACTCCTTCCCGCTGTTCTACGCCTGCGACTTCCACACCCAGATCAAGCCGCTGCCCAGCTTCGCTCAGGCCGGCAAAGACTACGAGGAAATCGCCATCGGTGAACACATGTTCGGCCAGGCCCTGCAGACCTACCAATACCTGCGCAAACGGGTAGAAAACGGCGAGATAGCACTGCCGGAAAAAGCCCGCAAACCGTCGAGCTTCGGGCACCTGAAAAACCAGACCCCGGACGCTCCCTAAATGCAGTCCTGTCACGATCCCGTTAACCCATGTCGCCTTTTTTCTACTGTGGAGTCACCGACGATGCGCAACAAAAACAACACCGCTGTTCGCTTGACCGTACTTGCCGCCGCCGTGTTTGGCGCCACCCTGGCCCACGCCGCTACAACGGTGACGCCGGGGCAGTTCAAGGTGGGTATGGAGATTACTTACCCGCCGTTCGAGTCCTATGACAAAGACAAGAACGTGGTTGGCTCCGACCCCGAGCTGGCCAAACTGCTGGCCAGGCACATGGACCTCAAGACCGAATTCGTCGACACCAAGTTTCCGAGCCTGATCCTTGGCCTCAACTCCGGCCACTACGATGCGATCATCTCCGGGATGTACATCACCCCTGAGCGCCAAACCCAGGCCCAAACCATCCCCTACGCCAAAACCGGCGCTGCGATCATGGTGCTCAAGGACAGCCCGCTGAAACCGAAAACCCCGGAAGACCTGTGCGGCCTGAAAGTCGGCCTGGAAAAAGGCACGACCTGGGTGGCGCAGTTCAACAAGCTGTCCACTGACTACTGCGTGCCGAACAACAAAGGCGTCATCGCGGTCAGCGAATTTCCGTCAGCACCGGAAGTGACCCAGGCGCTGCTGTCCGGCAACGTCCAGACTCAGGTTGAAATCGATGGCGCGGCAGGCATGATCGCCGAGCGCACCAAAGGCCGTGTGGTGGTCAGCACCGAGCATTCCATCTATCAACAGACCCTGGGCATCTTCGTCAAAAAGGGTAACGAAGCGCTGTATCAGGCGTTGCTTAAAGCCTTCGACGACAGCAAGAAAAGCGGCGAATACGCGGCCCTGTTGAAGAAATACAACCTAGAAGAACCCACCCACTGATTTTTCCCTGTGTGACCTGCCGGCCCCCTGTGAGGCCGGCAGCTTGAGGTGTACATGCAATTTGAATGGTCGTACTTTTTTTCTCTGTTCTCCGTGTCGGATTTCTGGGAAGCCTGCATCACGGTGATCGAGCTCAGTGCCTTGGCCTGGTTCATCGGCATGCTGCTCGGTTTTCTGCTGGCCTCGGCCAAACTCTCGACCTCACGCTGGTTGAGTGTGCCCGCGTCGATTTATATCTGGTTCTTTCGCAGCATCCCGCTGCTGGTGTTGGTGGTGTTCGTCTACAACCTGCCCCAACTGTTTCCGTTCACCCGCGAAGTGCTGTCCAACCCCTTCTATTCCGGCTTGTTCGCCTTGGTGGTGACCGAGGCGGCGTACATGGCGGAGATTCATCGTGGCGGCCTGATTTCAGTCGCCAAAGGGCAGAAGGAAGCCGGTCGGGCACTGGGTATTGGTCTGATTGGCATGCAACGGCTGATCGTGATCCCACAAGCTTTTCGGATTTCCCTGCCAACCCTGATCAACGAATACATCACCGTGGTGAAACTGACGTCACTGGTCTCGGTCATCTCGCTGACCGAGCTGCTGACTGTCGGCCAGCGCCTCTACGCGCAGAACTTTCTGGTGATGGAAACCCTATCAGCCGTGGCGGTGTACTACGTGTTGATCGTCAGCCTGTTCGGCTGGTTGCTGCAGCGGCTTGAGCAACATCTGGAATTGAACAACCGCACGCCACAAACCCTCGACGCGGCCGGCGTCGCTCAATTGCGCGCCAGCCTGATACCGACATCCAGCGTCGTCCGTCCGCAAAACGGCATCGGTGCCGCACCCGCGCTACAGCTGCATAACATCCACAAAAGTTATGGTCAGCATGACGTGCTCAAAGGCATCGATCTGGACGTGAACGCCGGCCAGGTGATTTCCATCATCGGCCCGTCCGGCTCGGGCAAGACCTCACTGATCCGCACCATCAACAGCCTGGAGAGCATTGATCAGGGCGAGATCATCCTGTTCGGCGAAAGCTTCATCCATGCCGGCGACAACCTTAACAGCGCCCAGATCCGTTACGGCGTGCAGCGCATCGGTATGGTTTTTCAGAGTTTCAACCTGTTCCCGCACCGCACCATCGTCGACAACATCACCCTCGCACCGTTCTACCACGGCCGCGAACAGCCACCGAGCGAACAGCGCGCCTATGCACTGCTGGACAAAGTCGGCCTGCTGGCCCACGCCCACAAATACCCGCATCAGCTGTCTGGCGGTCAACAACAGCGCGTCGCCATTGCTCGTGCCTTGGCGATGGACCCGCAGATCATGCTGTTCGACGAACCCACCTCCGCCCTTGATCCAGAGTTGGTGGGCGACGTGCTCAACGTCATCCGCGACCTGGCCAAAGAGGGCATGACCATGCTCATCGTCACCCACGAAATGGACTTTGCCCTGTCGATCTCCGACCGGATAATTTTTATGGAGGACGGGCTCATCCAGGTCGACGCCACGCCGCAAGTGATCAGGGCGCATGACGCGGGTGAGCGGGTCAGGCGGTTTATGGGGTTACATCCGCTATAACCCCAGCATCAAACCGCTCAGGCGCTTGACCTTGCGCCTGAGCGCCTCGTCGAAAATGCCCTGGCGCGGCTCGATCAGGCTGAACCAGTGCTTGGCCCGCGTGATGCCGGTGTAGATTAGCTCTTTGGTCAGTACCGGATTCAAGGACTCAGGCAGGATCAGCGCGGTGTGGGCGAACTCCGAGCCTTGAGATTTGTGTACGGTCATCGCGTACACGGTTTCAACATCGTTGAGCCGGCTGGGCAGCACGAAACGCACGCCGCCACTGCCGTCATTGCGCGGAAACGCGACGCGCAGCACCTGGCGTCCCGCCTCCTCGGTGCTGCGTTCAGGCAAGCGCAGGGCGATGCCGATGTCGCCGTTCATCAAGCCCAACCCGTAATCATTGCGCGTCATCAATACCGGACGACCTTCATACCAGTGCTGGTCGCTTTCGATCAGGCCCGCGTTGAACAGCGCCTGAGTGATGCGTTGATTCAGCCCTTCAACACCCCACGGGCCTTTCCGCACCGCGCACAGCAACTGGAACGAATCGAACGCTTCCAGCACCGAACGCGCCCAGAGTGTCCAGCATGGATCTTCAAGCGCGGCCCCTGCGGCTGGCCGCTGATCGGCCAGCACACCCAGATAATGCCGATAACCTTGCGGGCCTTCGGTGCCCTGTCCCAACCCCTCCAGCAGCAAGCGCTCCAGCGAGCGGTCCTGCTCACCCTTGAGCGCCAGTGCGAACAAGTCATTGTGGCTGCGCGCGACTAGCAATGCCCGTGCGTCTTCGGCCTGTTGTTGATTGACCAGCCGGGCCAACTGGCCGATACCGCTGCCCTGCACAAAACGCCGGGAATGGCGCAGCATCACCACTTGTTGGGCCAACGGGAATTGCGTGGCGTCACCTTGCTGCAGTCCGCTTTTGCCCAGGTCTTCGCCGCTGACCGCTTGCAGCCAGGCTTGGGTTTGCGGGCTGTAGAGGCCCGCCTCCGCATCGCGGCACAAATCACCCAACACGGCACCGGCTTCCACCGAGGCCAACTGGTCTTTGTCACCAAGCAAAATCAGGCGCGCATGGGCCGGCAACGCAGCCAGTAGATTGGCCATCATTTCCAGGTCGATCATGGAAGCCTCATCGACCACCAACACGTCCAGCGGTAGCGGATTACCCGCGTGATGGCGGAAATGACGAGTGCCCGGACGGCTGCCCAGCAGACGGTGCACGGTGGTCACGTCGCTGGGGATTTTTTGCCGCACGTTTTCAGCCACTTCAAGGGACTGGACTTGATGACTGATGGACTCGGTCAACCGCGCAGCCGCTTTACCGGTGGGTGCCGCCAGACGAATGCGCAACGGCTGGCCGCTCTCCACGGCAGGCGCCTGCAACAACGCCAACAGCCGCACCACAGTCGTGGTTTTACCGGTACCAGGGCCACCTGTGATGATGCTGAAGGCGCTGCGTGTCGCCAGCGCGCACGCCAGCTTTTGCCAGTCGATCAGCGCATCAGGAGCCGGATTGGCCTTGCCGAACAACGCATCGAGTCGTTGCGCCAGATCTGTGGGCGCGGCTTCCTGTTGCGCCAGACGCTGACGCAATGCAGCGGCGATACGTCTTTCGTAGCTCCAGTAACGACGCAAATACAGACGCCGACCCGACAGCACCAATGGCCTGTGCGCAGCGGCCTCGCTGTGATCATCGGCCTGCGCCACCAAGGCACTGCCAGCCAACGCCTGACACCAGGCGCCACCGTCCAGCGCCACCAGCAATTGCGAGGGCAACAGCATCGGACCTGACTGCAGATCGCCCTCAGGTGGCAACGACAGGGCGAAGTCCGGCTCCTTCAGTGTTTCATGCAGGTCCAGGCAGACGTGCCCATGACCCAGTTGATGGCTGGTCAAGGCCGCTGCCAGCAGCACCAGCGAATCCGCCTGCGGGTCCAGTTCACTGAGGAACGCGACAAAGGCCCGATCCAGCGCCCGCAGCCAGCCACGTTCGACCCAGCGTTCAAGCAACAGCAGCAGATCGTCGACACGACTCAGCGGCGTCAGCTCGGCCAGGCTTTGTGCATCCAGCGGTGTGGGCAACAGTTCAGCGAATGAACGACTCATGCGGGCTCTCCTGACAGCACATCTTCCTGGGGCAACGACTTGCCTTGAAACAGTCGATCCAGACGCTCGATCAGCTCACGCGGCGGACGGGTGAAGTAGGCGCCCTGACTCGGCGCACGGGTGCCGCGCAGGAACAGGTACAGCGCGCCGCCCATATGCCGGTCGTAATCGTAGTCAGGCAGACGCGCCTTGAGCTGGCGGTGCAGGGCCAACAGGTACAGCACGTATTGCAGGTCGTAACGGTTGTCCAGAATCGAGGCGGTCATCGCTTGCTCGGTGTAGGCCTCTTCATCAACGCCCAGCCAGTTGGACTTGTAGTCAGCCACGTAATAACGACCCTGGTGCTCGAACGTCAGGTCGATAAACCCTTTGAACATGCCGTTGAGCGATGCCGCTTCCGCCGGTGCTCGCGGCGCGCCGTCATGGGTGTAGCGCCGAACCAGCGCATCCATCCGTGCCACGTCGACCTTGTGACAGGCGAACCAGAACTCCATTTCGACCTGATACTGACCCAACTGCCCCAGCGACATAGGCTGGTCATTAGCCTCCAGACACAACGGCACATTGAGCAAGTGCGTCATCCAGTCGGTGAGCGTCGGAATCCAGCCCTGCCAGCCACGCCGATTGCAGCGGCTGCCGATGGCTTTTTCCAGCTTGACCGGGTCGGCTGCCGCTGCGGCAAAACCTTCACGCCCGGCCCACTCCAGCAAGCCGTGCAGAAAGGTCCCGGGATTAGGTCCGCGCGGGAACCGATGGATGTCGCCACCACTGACCAGCACCTCGCGAGGTGCATCGGGATCGAGTCGTTCGTCGTCGAACAGTTTTTGCGCCTGCGGGCTGTCCGGGGATTCGTCGCTGCCTGCGGTGAGGGTGTCGCCAATACGCAAGGCGCTGTAAGACGCAATCCACCAGTTTTCGGCCGCGCGGCGTTTTGGCAGGCGTGGTTTAAGCAATACGGCTTCGTTGCGCGGCGGACTGAACGTGATGTTCGTCGGCGCAGGCATGGCTTCGACGCTGAGGGCCGTGCAGTGTTCTTTCAGTTGGTGCAGCCATTGGCTCAGCCCTGCGGATTCGGTCAACGGCGTCCCGCCACCCAGCAAATAACCCAGCGCAGAGCGGTGCAGCGTCGAGCTGTTAGCGTTGCCACGCTTGAGGTCCGCCACACCCAACCAGCAGACGAATTCTGCTCGTGTGAGGGCGACGTAGAGCAGGCGTAAATCTTCTGCGAGACGCTCGTTATCTGCTTGTTCGATCAAGGCCGCCGTGGGCTTCAGACTGATCTGTGCCCTTCCGTCCGCATCATGAAAGTGCAACGGCAAACGGCTGCCATCCACCGGTTTTGAGGAGCAGATGAACGGCAGGAACACCAACGGGTATTGCAGGCCTTTGGACTTGTGGATGGTCACCACTTTGACCAATTGCTCGTCGCTTTCCAGGCGCAGGATCTGTTCTTCACCGGCCTGACCGGACAACGCCAGATGCTCGCCTAGATGGCGAATCAGTGCTTGTTCGCCATCCAGTTCGGCAGCGGCTTGTTGCAGCAGTTCAGACAAGTGCAGCAAGTTGGTCAGCACGCGCTCGCCGTCGTTGCGGCTGATCAACGCCTGCGGCAATTGAAAGTCGTGCAACAAGCGTCTCAGCATCGGCAGCACACCTTGGCTGCGCCAGATCGCACGATAACCACGGAACTGCATGACGCGTGCTTCCCACGCCAATTCGTCCTGATTCAGACGCTCAAGCTCGGCCAGTGACAGGTTCAGAGTGATGCAGGCCAAGGCGGCGCGCAGGGTGCGTTCGGAGTCCGGTTCGGCGCAGGCTTTGAGCCAGCTCAGGACGTCGTGGGCTTCCTGGGCGGCGAACACCGAATCCTTGTCCGACAGATAAACACTGCGCACACCACGGGCCGACAGCTCTCCGCGCACGGCCTGCGCCTCTTTACCGTCGCGCACCAGGATCGCGATATCGGCGGGCAGTAAACCGCGCAGCGCTTTACCCTGCAGGCCGAACCCGGTGAGACCTTGCTGGCCTTCATTGAGCAGGCGCACGATTTCGCTGGCACAACTGGCGGCCAGCTGTTGTCGATAGGTCGCACCAGAGACCGGCTGATCACTTTCCAGCTGCCAGACATTCAGCGCGGCGGGGGCATGACCATTGACCTGAAACAGTTCTTTGCGCCCTTGGGATTTGGCAGGTCCGAACGGCACCTGATTGTCAGCGCCGTCACGGAACAGAAAGGCGCCACGCCCCTGCTCACGTTGCTCGGCGCGTTCGAATACATGATTGACGGCCTCGACCATGGCGTGACTGGAGCGAAAGTTTTTATCCAGCGTGTGCCAGCGCCCAGTGGTGGCAGAGCGCGCGCGCAGGTAGGTGTAGATGTCAGCGCCACGGAACGCATAAATCGCCTGCTTGGGGTCGCCGATCAGGAACAGCCCGGTCTCGCGGCTGTTCTCTTCGAGTCGGTAGATGCGCTCGAAAATCCGGTACTGCACGGGGTCGGTGTCCTGGAACTCATCGATCAGCGCGACGGGGAACTGTTCACGAATCAAGGTCGCCAGACGCTCGCCCCCGGCGCTGCCCAATGCCGCATCGAGCCTGAGCAGCATGTCGTCGAAACCCATCTCTGCCCGCCGACGCTTCTCTTCTTCGAAGCGCGCGCCCACCCATTGCGCGGCGTGTTCAAGCACGGCAGCATCGGGCGTGGGTAAGGTGTCGAGACTGGCCTTGAGTTCGAGCATCGCGTCGAGCGCCGGGTGCGATGGTGCGTCGCCCTTCCACGCTTCGGCAAAGCCATCGGGCGTAAGGCGAGTGAAGCCAGTGCCCAGATCGAGTTCTTCCTGATCCTCGTCAGCCGCCCACGCGGTGAGCTTCTCGAACCAGGGTTTGAAATAGCGCTCCTGCATCTTGCGACCATCGACGGCCTTGCGTGTGACAGCGTCAATGCAGATCACCTGTAGCTCGGCGGCCCAATCGACCCAAGGGGCTTTCAGGGCCTGCAACGCTTCGCGACGTTGCTGCAATGTCGCCGCGATCAGCTCCGCAGGTTCTTGGGTTGTATTGCCTCTTTCGCCGTCGCCAGCGTTGCCGAACAGGGCTCGAACCCTCGGCAGCAATGCCGCAGGACTGCCCCAATGAGCGCGCACCCACTTCAGCGCATCACCGTTCATGGGATAGCAAAACCGGCGCCAGTAATCGCGCAGCACTTCACTGAGCAATTCGCTGTGATCGGTTTCCAGGGTCTGGGTGAACAGGCTGCCACTGTCGAAGGCGTGCTCGCGCAGCATGCGCTGACACCAACTGTGGATAGTCGACACCGCAGCCTCATCCATCCACTGTGCTGCAATATCCAGGCGATTGGCGCACGCAGGCCATTGCTCGGCGCTGTACTGATCGCGTAACTCAGCGATCAGATCATCGGGTGCAGCCATCTCATCACGAAAGAACCGTGCAGCTTCTGCCAAGCGCGTGCGAATACGGTCGCGCAGTTCTTTGGTGGCGGCATCGGTGAAGGTCACCACCAGAATTTGCGGCGGCAGTAGCTCGCGGCCGAAACCCGATTCGCCGCCATGGCCGAGGACCAGGCGCAGGTACAACGCAGAAATGGTGAAGGTCTTGCCGGTGCCGGCGCTGGCCTCGATCAACTGGCTGCCGTGAAGAGGGAAGCGCAGGGCCAGGGATGCCGTCTGTTGTTGGGTCGGCTGTTCTGTTTGATTGAGGTTCATGTGCTGGCCTCCGCGGTGGACAGGGATTGCCAGGAGGCTTCGAATAACGGTCGATACAGCGCGTCACACCAACCCACAAACTCTTCGTTGTCGATCAGTGCAGCAAAGTCGGGGAACTGACGGGCGAGCGCCGTGCTTTCGCGACGCTCACCATTGGTGGTCTGACCATCGCCTTCGTAAGCCTTACAGGCTGCTGCCTCTGCCTTCGCTTCGTCACTCTGACCGAGCCAGGCAAACGCGGTTTTTACGGCCACGGGCAGTGGTCGCTGCATACCGGTTTGCCAGGCCATCAACAGATGATTAAGCGCAGTCGCCGCAGCGTCTTTTTCCAGCGGGTCCAGCAACAGGGTTTCATCGCTGGCGACCAACGCCGTGCTCAGCGATAGACCACACGCGCAGGCCACCAGGTGAATAACCCAGGGCCGCGTCAATCGATGCCACTTGCGGGTTCTCTTCGAGCCAATGGCGTTCGGAATTGCGGTCACGGCCAACAACCCACCGCTGCTGTTTTTATGCAGCCCGCTGAGCCAGCCGTCCAGACTCACCTGCTGGTGAGCAAAGCTGACAGGCAATGCACTGTTCAGCGGTTCGGGCCACTGGCTCAGCAGGTCGTGATAACGCTGGAGCAGGTCAGGTAACGGCTCGATCAGCTCCTCTTGCAGACTCGCACCAAAACCGGCCATGGGCAGCAACCCACTGCCTTGCAGTCGTCGGGCTTGGGACAGCAAGGCGTCGTCGATCTGCTCGGGTCGAGCCAATGCTGCTTCAAGCAGGCTTTCACTCAGGCTGTATCGCTCAAGGGCATCGAGCACGAAGGGTTCTTCATCCGCGAGGGGCGCTTCGGCCACTTCGAAGAAAATCTTCAATCGCTGGCTGAAGAAGTGCCGGACGGGATTGCGCAAAAAATCTTGTAATTGCGCGAGGCTCAGCGGCTCCTCCTGCTGATGCTCCGACAGTGCTGGCGCTTCGACAGCCGGGATGTTCGACTCATGCAGCATCTGCCATTCGCGAGCAAAGCTGAAGAAACCGCTGCCGTCATGGAAATACTGTGCACTGAACGGCTGCAAGGGGTGTTCGAGGGTCAGCTTGTGGAGCAACTGTTCGCCGGGATTACGTTTCTCCGTGTCTTCTGGCTCTGCCGCGCCGACCGGCTTCCAACCGCTGGCGAGATGATCGCGAAGTTGACCAATCAGCACCGACGCCGGACGTTCGCTGTTGTCGCGGATGCTGCGCCCGACCCAACTGATGTACAGCTGATCGCGGGCAGAGAGCAGCGCTTCAAGCAGCAAGTAACGATCATCTTCACGCCGGGAGCGATCACCGGGACGGTAGTCGCTGCCCATCAAATCGAAGTCCAGCGGCGGTTGTGCCCGTGGGTAATCGCCATCGTTCATGCCCAACAGGCAGACCAGTTTGAAGGGGATTGCCCGCATGGGCATCAGGGTGCAAAAGTTAACCGAGCCTGCCAGAAATCGCTGAGACAGACGTCCTTGGTCAAGGCCGGCCAACCAGGCTTCGCGGACGACGGTCAGGGGAAGTTCGTCGAGCAAGCCAACCGCTTCACACGTTTCCAGCCAGGTTTCACGCAGTTGCTCAAGTTGGCCAAGCAGGTAGTCGTCATGCTCACTGTCGGCCGCGAAGAACACGTGCATCAGGGCTTGCAGGCGCGCGCCCCAAACGTGAGGCGGCGCCGGGAGCGAGAGCTCACTATGAGCGACCTGTAGGGCATCGATCAGTGAGACCAGTGGGCCAATCAGCGCGGCATCAAGCCCGCCAATCTCATCGTACGGTTCAATGCCGTCATAGGAGGCACCCGCCCCAACGGCGTAACCCAGCAGCATGCGACGCAGGCCGAAATGCCAGCTGTTCTGCTCCAGTTCATCAGGCAAACCCAGGCCCGCGCGCTGCTTGGCGTTCAAGCCCCAACGAACACCTGCCCCTTCAATCCAGCGATGCAGCGTCGCAAGGTCACGCTCTTCGACGCCAAACCTTGCACGCAGCGCCGGGACGTCCAGCAGGTCAAGGATTTCACTGACCGGGAATCGACTGTCCGGGATCTTCAGTAGATGTTCGACTGCAATCAACAACGGCTCACGGCCGCGCTGACCCTGGTCCGCCAGAGTGAACGGAATGAAACGTCGATCATCACGCTCGAGCTGGCCGAACACAGCACGGATGTGCGGGGCATAGCTATCGATGTCGGGGACCATGACGATCACATCGCGCGGGCGCAGATCAGGGTCAGCGCTGAAACGGGCGAGTAATTGATCATGAAGGATTTCCACTTCCCGCTGCGCGCTGTGCGCTACATGGAAACGGATCGAACGGTCTTTGCCAGGATCGACCGCTGGCCACAGATCGCGGGTCTCGCTGAGTGGGCGCAGTTCGAGAATGTCGTCCTGTAGCTGGTTCAATATCGTGTGAGGTTCGCTCTCACTGAACAGATCGATACGTCCGTCTCTGAACGCTGCCCGGTAGCTGTTGGGCTCGTCATAACTGTCCAGCAAATTGATGTAGTCACGACCTTGTTTGCCCCACGCGGCGAGCAGCGGATGTGCATGCTGGTGCAGCGCTTCGGGATCCAGCACAACGGGCATTCCGGCTTTACGCGCCTGACGCTTATATTGATGCCGTAACAGGTCTTTATCGGCGACGATGTCTGCCCAATGGTGCCGACACGGGTTGTGCACACAGAGCAGCACCTGACTGAATTTTGCCAGACCGGCCAAGGCTTCGAGCGCTTGTGCCGGTAGCGAAGAGATGCCAAACACAATGACCCGCGAAGGGAGGCCCGCAGGTGCCTCGGTCAGGCTATTGATACGCTCGATAAAACGCTGGTGAACGCCCGCGCGACTTTGCGCCATGTCTTCGACACCGACGTCCAGCAGTAGCGCACGCCATAACTCTGCCTGCCAGCAATTGGCCGGTGTCAGAGCTTTGCTCTCACCTCGGCCATTGCGCAATTGATGATGGCCGGCAGCCCAGTCTTCAAGCCAGTCAGCCCGGTATACCTGGTACTGGTCAAACAGGTCCGCGAGTCGCTCAGACAGCTGATAGCGCTTGCGTAGATCGGTGTCGTTAGTGAGGAAGCGTTGCAGAGGCTCGAAATGCGGCTGGTCAATCAACGCAGGAAGCAGGCGCATCAAACGCCAAGTAAGAGGGGCCTTGTCCAACAGCGAAGTCGCTGGAATTTCATCACGTCCCAACACCACTCGGTACAGCTGCCACATGAAACTACCGGGGAGTTGCACATCCACTGCGGCTGCAATTCCGCATCCACCCTGATCGTCGTCCTGAGAGTCCTCAGCCAACGCCAGTTTCAACCATTGAGCGATGCCGTTGCTTTGCACCAATGCAATCTCATTCTCCAGAGGCGCTAGCGGATAACGCCGCATCCAGGAAACGACAAGGCTGCGCAACTCATCCAGTCGGTTGCCATGAACCACCATGAATCCAGCACTGAGCGTTGGTGTAACCGGCATAGCTGCTTCCTTGACTGATACCGTCATCGAGTTTCGCGCAGACGGCCCATGATGATTTGGATAAAAACTGATGGCAGAACCTTAAGGGCAAGCGAGCAGGATTGCCACCTGATCCAACTTTTTCTCGCACACAAACAAAACCCCTGTTTGCGTAAGCAAACAGGGGTTTCGGAATTCAATCTTGACGATGACCTACTCTC
>NZ_JASJVE010000030.1:0-57607 GCF_036346185.1 Pseudomonas sp. 10C3
ACTATCGAGGCCCCTCCGGGTTGTCGAACGTTGGCCAGGAGCATTACCGCACCGGAGGCGACCTGCGAGCCAATACCGTCGTCATCGCCATGCCCCGCGATCATCGGATGGCGCGACTGATCAGCGGAGTGAACCAACGGGTCAATGCGGCGTGGCAACTGAATATGGCCGAGCAGGTCACCACCAAGGGAACGGCCATACAGGATGCGGTGAAGAGCCGGAATGCATTGCAGAGCGAGTGGATGTATCGGGCGCTGAACTCGACGCCGTTTGCGGCGGCGGTGGGGATGTTGGAGTTGTGGAATTTGAGGAGTGAGTGGAACAGTCGAGAACTGGCCTATAGAGAGAAGGGTGGGGTCAGGGTTGGATTAGGTCTATTAGGCGCTGGAGCTGATTTAACAATTGCGATGGAAGCTTTAACCGTAAAGCTAGTAGGTAGCGAATCTGTTCTAGCCGCAGCTCGCAAGACGCTATTCACTATTTCCGAAACCTCAGTAGAGCGAGTTCTTGGCCCATTGAGTAAGCACTTCTTGAAGGAGTTTACAGGGCGCTTGCTCGCTCAGATCGGTGCAGGATCGATTTTTGTCGGCCTCAACCTCTACGACGCCTGGCATGCCTATCAATGGGGAGACGATGCCATGTGGGGTCATCTGCTGATGGCTGCGGGTGGCTTGACCGGCATTGCCAGCACCTTGATGGTCGGTGGCGCCACCTTCCTTGGCTTAGGCCCAATGGGCTGGATCACGTTGATAGCGATCAGCGTTGGCGTAGGCATCGTTTACTGGCTGAGTGCTTCACCCATCGAAGACTGGCTCCGCGCGGGTCCATTCGGGCCTGACAGTGGCCGAATTTCACACCTGCAAGACCCAGAGCAAGCCTTCTACTACCTGGTCAGTTTATTCGCCGACATTCGGATCACTGTTGAGCACAACCCGGAATACACACTCCCCGCCTACCACCAAGAATGGAATCCGGTGCCCGTTGAGGTACGCAGAGCGGATACCTGCATCCGCATCGAGAGCAACTTGCCCGGCCTGCTGACCGGGCTTGGTGACCTCAGCCTCACGGTCTCGTGCGCGATGCTGAAAGTGCGCAGACTTCATGACCGCTTGAATGGGCAGACTCACGAGGAAACCCAGCTATTCCCCGAGGCGAAGCCCAATGCCTACCGGCGATTGCCCGATGCCTTGGAGATATTCGTCGAGACCCCCCTGAACACGCGCATCGAAGCCTCGCACTCGAACGACTCCGTGTCGGTACACGCTGTATGGAAGGTCCGCGCCCAACTGATAGTGACCGATGGCAGTTCAACCTGGGTGTTCCCTGCACCAATGCCAAAAGACCCTACGCCCTTTGGCCCGGCTCACGCCAAACCGAACTTTGAGAAAGTCGAACAGCTGTTCTGGGCCGATGAAACCACCCATAAAGCGCGGAGCGGCGAATGACGGCCATGAACTCAACTTATTACGCGCCTACAGCCTACCGCTCTGATCAGATTCCCAGCCAACCGCCTTCGGCAGAACGGTCGTGGATCCGACATTTTGCCAAGGTGCGGTTGCCGTGGGGCATGACGCAAGAGGTTGCCCCTGACAATCTCATGACCGGAAGAAAACCAGCCACCCTTCGTCGCCAAGAACTTTTATTAAGGGAGAGGGAAGAGAAACGGGTATTGGGTACTTACATTCCAGCCCTCTATGAACACGTGGACTTTCATCACCGAGAAGACCATGAGCGCTTCAGATTTGCTTTGTGGTCTAGACGTTCGCACTTCTGGATATACATATATGGAGGAGGGAAATTTTTTACTTGGTTTATGATCCCTTTAATCCTATTTGCTTACGTTGGCATAATCACTATTGATACGGGAAAAAGCTGGGAGCACACCTCAATAGAGTTCCTTCCTTTCGTATGTTTTTTTGTTTTGCTTCCCGCCGGTTGCTGGGCACTCGCCTCACTAGTCATCCGCTACCTCCCTAAACTCTGGGTCAAACCTTCCCGAGGCCCGATCTGGGAGATCAACCGTCGCACGGGCCTTGTCACGCTGTTCGATTACAACAACAACGGCGAATACAAAAAGAACGGCACTATCGGTGAACTGACCGCGCCGTTCTATGAGTTCGACGCCTATATCGCCACGACCCCGGACCGTCAGGGCCTGCCGATGAATGTGCTGTACATCGCCCACCGCTATCGCGACATCGTCATCAACTTCGGCGCGCTGGTTCCGCCGGGCGCTGGCGAGTTGTGCTGTGCCCTGTGGGATTTTCTGCAGAACTACATGGACACCAACCGCCCGTTGCCCGACTTGCCGCGCTACGAAGAATTCCGCCACCTCGACCCTGTGACGGCCCAATACGACCGCGAAGTCGGCCGTAATCCACGGTTGTGGATCGACATGGATGACGAAACGTTTGAAGGGGCTCTCTACCACATGCGTGGCCAGATCGATCAGATCGACACCTTCCGCCGCCCTAATCTGATGGCGCGGTATGTGGAGTATGTCGACTGAGTGAGCACCGTCAGGCGGTTCATCCAGGTAACCTAACGTGGTAGGTTGTGCGGCTGGCGCAGAGTCATGCTGGTATTAAAATTTAAAGTCGTTTTAAAACAGTAGTTTAAAATTTATTCGAGTCATTTTGATAGCGTGACGATAAGTCGTAATGACCACAATGGAGTCGTAATGACTAACCCTTTACTGTTGGCACTGGTGCCGCTGGTCGCCGATCTTTCCCGCGAATTGCCGGATGATGAGCGCTATCGACGCCTGCTGCGCGCCCTGCGTCAGATACTGCCGTGCGATGCGGTGGCGCTCCTCAAGCTTGAGGGCGATGTGCTGATTCCGTTGTCGGTAGAAGGGTTGAGTCCGGACACGTTGGGCCGACGATTCAAGGTTGAGGAGCATCCTCGGCTCAAGCTTCTTCTTGAAAGCCGTGGCCCGACCCGGTTTTCCACGGATTGCGGCTTGCCTGACCCTTACGACGGTTTGGTCGAGGGTCATCAGGGGCATCTGGAAGTCCACGATTGCCTTGGCTGTCCGCTGTACCTCCAGGACAAACCCTGGGGCCTGATTACCCTGGATGCGCTGGACCCGTCGAGCTTTGGCAAGGTCGATCTGGACAATCTCGAAGCCTTCGCCAGCCTGGCTGCGGCGACAGTGATGGCCAGTGAGCGGATCAATCAGCTGGCGCGCAGCTTTGAGGATCAGCGCCAGTTGGCTGAGGTCTACAAGCGTGCGGCAGGCGGACGTCGGCCGCGTGAGCTGATTGGTCAGAGCCCTGTTCACAAAGGCATGCTGCAAGAGATTCAACTGGTGGGCAACAGCGCGTTGTCGGTATTGATCACTGGGGAAACCGGCGTGGGTAAAGAGCTGGTGGCGGAAGCCATTCACCTGCATTCGCCACGGGCGCAAAAACCCCTGATCAGCCTCAATTGCGCGGCGTTGCCTGAGCTGCTGGTCGAGAGTGAGTTGTTCGGGCATGTCAAAGGCGCTTTTTCTGGCGCTGTCAGTGGGCGCGGCGGTAAGTTCGAACTGGCCGACGGTGGCACGATATTCCTCGACGAGGTTGGCGAGTTGCCGCTTCCGGTTCAAGCAAAGTTGCTCAGGGTGTTGCAGAGTGGCCAGTTGCAGCGCGTCGGTTCCGATCAGGAGCATCATGTCGACGTGCGAATCATTGCCGCCACCAACCGTGATCTCGCCGAAGAGGTGCGCGCCGGTCGTTTTCGTGCAGACCTCTATCATCGGCTGAGTGTCTACCCGTTACGGGTGCCGCCATTGCGTGAACGAGGGCGGGATGTGCTCCTGCTGGCGGGGTTTTTTCTTGAAGAAAACCGTGCGCGCATGGGGCTGCGCAGCTTGCGCATGAACCAGGATGCTCAAAAACTGTTGGTGAGCTATTCCTGGCCGGGCAACGTCCGCGAGCTGGAGCATTTGATCAGCCGCGCTACGCTAAAGGCCTTATCCAGTCACGTCGAGCGTCCGCGTATCCTCACCATTGATGCCTATGCGCTGGGCCTGGACGAGAAAGTTCCGATGGTTGAACCGGTCACGATTGGTGACGCGCCCAAGGTCAAGGATGGCGAGGGTTTGAAAGCCTCGGTCGATGCTTATCAGAAAGTACTGATCAGTGACGCGTTGATCCGGCATGAGGGAAAATGGGTCGATGTCGCCCGTGAACTCGGTCTGGATCGTGCCAACTTGAGTCGCTTGGCCAGGCGACTCGGGATTCGTTGAGGTATGCCGTCAGGCACCAACGCCGCCAGCAGGGGAGGTACTAAGCAGATCAATCGCGTTGAGGCTTCCTTGGGCAGTTGACCAGGCGGGGATGCTGCTGGAACTTTAGCTCAGATTGAAGCGGTCGATACTCATCCCTTATTTGCCCAAGGCAATCGTTTTAAACCGGCGGCAGACTCAGTGAGCCGTCGCCCAGCGAACGCTGCATCAGCACTGTATCAACCCAACGACCATGCTTGAAGCCGACCGACTCAAAGACGCCTACCCGATGGAAGCCGAGCCGCTCATGCAAACGAATTGATGCATGGTTTTGGCTATCGCCGATGATCGCGATCATCTGCCGCCAATCGCTTCGAATACAGCGATCAATGAGTTCGCCGAGCAATGTCAGGCCAATGCCGTGGCCTCCCAATCCGTCGCGGACATAGACCGAATCCTCGACTGTAAAGCGGTAGGCAGGACGCGGTCGGTAAAGTGTTGCGTAGCCATAACCGACCACCTCTCCAGCCAGTTCTGCGACCAGATATGGCAACCCTTTTGCTAGAATATCGGCGCGCCGGTCGATCATTTGAGCCACGCTGGGGGCTTCCAGTTCAAAGCTGGCGATACCGCCGATGACGTGCTGCGCGTAGATGCTCTGCACCGCTGACATGTCGTCTTCGCAGGCATCACGCACGATCGGAATGGGGTTCATGTTCACTTCTCGTCTTATTCAATGATGGGCTAAGCCTGACTGTCGATACACGCTGGCGAATCCTCGACCGCCAGCGATGCCTCAATCCCTCAAGCGCTCAACCAGTAGGGGCAATAGCTGTTCGCAGGACGCTTCGATTTTCAGGTCCAGAAAATCGTCAGCGCGGGTTTTGCCGAAGTTGATAGCGATCAGCGGCTTGTGCTGTTCAGCCATCGCGCGGCACAAGCGAAAGGCCGAGTAGGCCATCAACGAAGAGCCCACCACCAGCAATCCTTGTGCCTGCTCGACATGCTGTGTGGCCTTGGCTGCGGTGGCCTGGGCGACGTTTTCGCCAAAAAAAACCACGTCCGGTTTTAACCGCTCACCGCTGCAGGAAGGGCAGCGGGGGATCTGGAAGCGCGCTTCGAAGGCCGGGTCCAGCAGCGTATCGCCGTCGGGTGCCTGGGTGGCATCGACCCCCGACAGGTAGGGGTTTTCCGCTTCCATGACGAGCTGGATCGTCTGACGATCAGCACGCTGGTCGCAATCCAGGCACACCACCCGGTGCAGGCTGCCATGCAGCTCAATCACTTCGTGACTGCCCGCCTGATCATGCAGCGTGTCGACGTTTTGGGTGATGAGTCCGGCGATAAGCTGCTTCGTTTGCAACGTTGCCAGCGCTTCATGGGCAGCGTTTGGCCGAGCTTGCCGGATGCGTGGCCAGCCCAGCATCGCACGGGCCCAATAGCGCCGCCGCGCTGCCGGCGTACCGAGAAACTCTTGGTACATCATGGGGGCTTTGCCTCGACGGACACCCTCGCTGTCACGGTAGTCCGGAATACCGGACGGGGTGCTGATGCCCGCGCCCGTCAGGACCAAAAACTGCTTGTTGACCATCAGTTGGTAGAGCATCTCGAGACGGTCGCTGACCTGCCTATCGATCATGTTGAAATCTCCGATAAGGTCAGCTTAATCACCGCGAATGTACTGCTCCAGTTGCTGTATCAGGTCAGCCTGCTCGGCAATGGCTTCTTTAACCAGGTCGCCAATGGACAGCAAACCCAGCAGTTTTCCCTCTTCGACAACCGGCAAGTGGCGCAGGTGTCTATCGGTCATGATGCCCATGCAGGTGTCGATGCTTTGATGCGAATCCACGGTCAATACAGGCGTACTCATGATCTCGCTGACGGACGTGCCCTCCGAGGACCGTCCCTGGAGGACGACCTTGCGCGCATAGTCGCGCTCGCTGATAACGCCTACCACTTGGCCGTTCTCCATCACGGGTAGAGCACCGACATTTTTATCGGCCATCACCTTGAGCGCTTCCAGAACCTTTTGGTCAGGGGCGATGGTGTGAACTTGCTGGTTTTGCTTGGCTTTCAACTTCAGCAGTTGCGCAACGGTCTTCATGCGAGCCTCTCCAGTGTTGTTTTTGGGGTGGCCGCGAACCGGCCTGACAGGGTCATACAGAATCGTAGAGAGAAGCTTGCAGGGCAAGGACTAAAACGGCATGCACACGACGGGAAAACGTCATCCGGGCTGCTCTCAAGACTTGCTCAGCGCTTCAAAGCCTGAAATGACATCAAATAACTCTTCGTCAATAGCGCTTTGGCGCAGACGATGGAAGTCCCGGTTGAGATCCTCCAACAGCTCGCCGATGTTTTTCTCGGCGCGCTGCATGGCCGCAAGACGGCTGGCATTTTCGCTGGCCAGCGATTCGGCGCAGGCTCGAAACAGTGAGACAAAAAGATACTCGCGGATTAGCGCCGGGAGGGTTTGGTCTGTGCCATTCATCACTTCGGGTCGATTTTTGGACGGCCAGTGATTGGCTGCCAGATTACGCCGCCACGTTTCGTCCAGCGGCAATAGTCGCTGGCTTACGGGTGCATAAATCGCACCTGACTGTGGACGGTTGTGGAACAGGTACACCTGAGAGATCTCGCCCTGTTCGCGGCGGGTTTGCATTTCGAGCAAAATCTGCCCGACCAGAGGTGTAATCGCAGTGATGGAACTGGGCAGAACGAAGCTTTGGCCCAAGTGTAAATCGCTGTCTGTCAGGCGTGACTGAATACGTTCGCCGACCGCCCAGACTCTTTTATCCCCTGGCAGTTTGCCTAGCGCATCGATGACGAACTCGACCAGAACATCGTTGAATTGGCCGACCAATCCCTGGTCGGAACCGAAGACGATAACCCCAATCCCTTCCTTCTTTTTCTGTACGCCCCCTTGGTCGGCGGTCGCCTGGCGCTGGAAACAGGCCATCAGGCCCAACTGTACAGTGCGATAGTAATCATTCAGTGAGCTGACCGCGTTTTCATACTGACCGATGTTCGATGCCGCCATTGCTTTCATTGTGCGCACAACGGATTCGAGGTCTGCGGCACCGGTGATTTTACGACGCAGGTTGGCGGGGGTGTCGCTCACGGCGCACTCCCGGAGTCTGCCGGGGCTTGCAAGTGCGCCAAGGCATTGCGCGCGATCTGAATAATCGCAGCCCGGTCGGCGTCACTCAGTTTCTCATCTCCATTGAAACGTGATCTGACCTCGACCGGGATGGCCCCTGTAGCCTCACACACTGCCTGCTCGGCCTGGACCATCTGTTCAAGCGGCACTTTATCGAAGCATCCCGCGGTCAACGCCAGCAGAACCGCAATTTGCTCGGGCACCGACAACGGTGCGAATTCCTGTTGTTTGAGACAGGCCCGGATCCGCAGTCCATGCGCGATCAGTTGGCGAGAGTCTTCATCGAGCCGGGCGCCGAAACGGGAAAAAGTTTCAAGCTCCTCGAACTGGGCATAGGCCAGTTTGAGGTCGCCGGCCACGGCTCGATAGACGCCCCGTTGCGCCTTGCCGCCCACGCGGGAAACCGATTTGCCGACATCGACTGCCGGCAGCACGCCGAGTTCGAAGAGCGCTGGAGAGAGGTAGATCTGCCCGTCGGTTATGGAGATCAGATTCGTCGGGATGTAGGCGGAAATGTCCTGTGCTTCGGTTTCGATGATGGGTAAAGCCGTCAGGGAACCACCGCCGAGCTCGGGGCGCAAATGAGTCGCACGCTCCAGTAAGCGCGAGTGAATGTAAAAAATATCGCCAGGGAACGCCTCGCGACCGGGTGGCCTGCGCAGCAGCAGAGAGAGTTCACGGTAGGCGCGAGCGTGGTGGGTCAGGTCGTCGTAGACCAGCAGAACGTCGCGTCCCTGCTCCATGAAGTACTCGGCAATGCTGGTCGCAGCATACGGCGCAACGTAGGCGAGGCCTGGCGGATCGTTGCCTTCGGTGACCACTACCACGGTATACGCCAGTGCACCTTGTTCACGCAGGGTAGCGATCACTTTGGCGACGCCGGAGGCACGTTGGCCGATGGAGCAGTACACGCACAGAACATTCTGATCGTGCTGATTGAGGATGGTCTCCAGGGCAATCGCGGTTTTGCCGGTTTGCCGATCACCCAGGATCAGCTCGCGCTGACCGCGTCCGACCGGGATCAGTGCGTCAATCACCTTGATGCCGGTTTGCAGGGGGGCGGTAACCGGTGCCCGATCCATGATGTGCGCGGCTGGCCGCTCAATCGGTAGCCGGGCGCTGGACAATAGGGGGCCCAGACCGTCCAGCGGCTGACCCGTAGGGTCGATGATACGACCGATCAGGCCATCGCCGACCGGTACGTCCACCACATGGCCACAGCGCTCGACCTCATCGCCAGTGTGCAGTTGCGAGTAGTCACCGAGCAGCACGACGCCGATTTCGTTCTCGTCGATATTGAAGGCGATGCCATGGATATCGCCTGGGAACTTCACCAGTTCCTCGAAACCGACACCGGGCAATCCGGAGACCTTGGCGATGCCAGACGCAATGCTGGTGACCCGACCGACTTCTGTTGTCTTCAACTGATGGACAAAGCCTTCCCGCGCTTCACCCATGACAGTAAAGGCAGTCGCAAAGACATCCTGAAGGCGCTCGATGCTCATGTGACTTGCCCTTCTTTCAGGAGGGGGGCCGTCACCTCCGGCCGGGCGTAGACCTGCTCCGTCGTGTCCAGCAGTTCGCTGATGCCCTTTTCCATGGACGCCAGATACTCCGCGATACTCCAGGCTACCTTTTGCCCGGCTGCGCTGAGTTCGATACCGCTCACCAAGTCCGGGGCGGTCTCGAAGTGAACGTCAGCGCTCACTGCCAGGAGCGTGTTGATGGCTGCTTGCGTGGCAGTGCGTTGCGCCTCTGGTAACTCGAAAGCGCTACGCACGATGACCGGTTCTGCCGATGCCTTTAGCGCTACCACCAAGCCTTGCTTTTCCTCAGCGTTCAACGTACTCAGACGGTTGACGAAGGTGTCGACCATGCGCTCTTCCAGGGTCGTCCCGGCCAAGTCTTTCAGGGTCTTGCGAGCAATGGCAAAAACTTCTTTCTGAGTGCGCCGCCCCAGTTCGTCATGCAGGCGGCGAGCTTCGCTCTGCAGGGTTTCCAGATGTTTGGCACTCAAGGCCGTGGCGGCCTGGTGTGCGTCATCGAGAAGGCGCTGGCGCTCTACATTCGCCGCGGCTGTTGCCTGTTGCAACAGCGCAGCCCGTTCCTTGTCGAACATCGCGTTTTTTTGCAGAAACTCATCGCGCTCCTTGTTGGCCTCGGCTTCTTTCGCCTCGGCATCCGCCAATTGCGCCGCAATACGCTGCTCTCGCGCATCGATAGCCGCAAGGATCGGGTGATAAAGGAAGCGCTTCAACAACCACATCAGGATGAGAAAGTTGAGCGCTTGAGCGCCGACAGTGAACCAATCGATGAGCATGATCTATTTTCCGGCGACCTGGGCGATGGCGTGATTCCAGAACGGATTGGCGAACAGAAGAATCATCGACACCACGAAGCAGTAAATCGCCACTGACTCGACCATGGCCAGGCCAACAAACAGCGTTCGGGTAATGGTCGCGGCAGCATCGGGTTGTTGCGCCAACGACGTTAACGCCGTCGCCACTGCACGTCCTTCACCAAGTGCGGGGCCAATACTGCCGATGGCGATGGTCAGCCCTGCAGTGATGATGGAAACCACTGCAATAATCGTCATGCTATCCATGGTAATTCCTTCCTGAGTTCAAGTTGTCGAGTCGGAGATGGAGTCTGGCGCGGGCGGGCGTGATCGTGTCGCTGCCGCGATGTAAACCGCTGCCAGAATGCTGAAAATGTAGGCCTGAACCATGCCGGTCAATAACCCAAGCGCACTGAGGGCGATGGGAAAGAGGAAGGGGGTGATGGTTAGCAGGATGGCGAGAATCATCGCGCCGCTCATCATGTTGCCAAACAGACGGGCAGCCAGTGCCAACGTGCGCGAGAGTTCGCTGACGATGTTGAAGGGCAGCATGATGAAGGTTGGCTTCGTATAGGCGCGCAAGTACTCGCCCAGACCGCAATCGGCGATGCCAAACAGGGGCACTGCGATAAACACGCAGATTGCCAACGCAGTTGTCGTCGACAGCGATCCGGTGGGTGGCTCATACCCAGGCACGATCGTAAATAAAGTGGCACTCGCCACAAACAGAAACAGCGTCCCGACAAATCCAAGGTATTTACGTGGCTGGAGGAGGCCAACCTCACCTAACTGCGTGGTAATGCCGGTGACGATGATTTCCAGCAAATTCTGCCAGCCGCTGCGCTCCAATCCACGGGACAGCCGGCGGGTCACCAGTTTTGAACCCAGCGCGAGGAATAGCATCAGCGCCCATGTAAAGGCGATAGTGGCGTTGATCTTGAAAAAGCCGTATTGCCAGAAAATGACGTCGTCCGGGCTAAGGTGCATGGCTGTCCTCCGCGAAAGGCAGGGTTGGCCGAGTCAGTCGCGTAACAAAAAAGCGGGCCACGGTAAACCCGAGCAACGCGACCAGCCAGCGCTGCCAGTCACCGTCGCAGGCAAAATAGAAACCGACCAGCACGACGCCGGTTCGCAGGAGCAGGCTGGCGAAAAACCAGAGCGCTGCCCAACGCGATGACGCTGCCTGACGAACCGTCCACCAAAGGCCACCGAAAAAGAACGCACCGAGCACAACGCCCACCGCAAATGCCGGGACCAGACTCAACATGTCACTCATCCTTATCAGACTCCTGATCGCGAATTTCCCGACCTTCTTTGGCAACCCAATGCCATGCATTGAAGCAACCGAGGCCTAGCCCCAGAGCCAGCAGCGCAAGTGTCCACGAGTGGCTGCCTGGATAGTGCTTATCTAGCCAAAAACCCAACGCGGCGCCGAGCAGCGTCGGGAGGGTCACCGACCAGCCGATCAGGCCCATCATGCCAAGACCGGACCAGACCGTTTGATTAACCTGGCGCTGCGCCTTGAGCTTGCGCGCTGCTTTAACACCGATCTGCTCGCTGAACGCCTTGCCCTTGGCGGGCTTCTTTTCTTCGCGGTCACTCATGATGCATGGCCGCGAAACGGGTAATGAAACCGCCCTCCAGCTTCGCCAGGACCGAACGTACACTGCGCTCCTGCTCATCCAGATTGAGGAACTCCTGCTCGACGGCCTTGTGCAGTTCACCCAGGTCCGTGCCGCCAATGGCGTTACGCACGGAAATGAGGACGTCGCGCCCGGTTTTGACCAATACCCCCTCATCGACCGCCACACATACTTCGCCCTCGGTCGCAGTTTCATAAATGAGAATGCCCGGTGCAAGAGCTGCCACACAGTCCAGCCGCTGGGGCAACAGGCCGAAAGAGCCATTGTGGGATTCGGCGACAATACGCAGTACGTCGACCTTCTCGGCGAAGACCTTGAAGGGCAGCAGAATTTTAAGTTTCATGTGGGTTGACGGCATTTTTAGCCTCCGTTGCAGGCTCGGGGCTGGTTTTGCCCCGCGCTTCGTCAATGCTCCCTATCATGTACAGGGCACTTTCCGGGACGTCCTTGAACTCATCGCGCAGAATGCGCTCGCAGCCGTCCAGGGCGTCCTCGAGGCTGACCCACTTGCCTGCAAGACCGGTAAATTGCTCGGTGGTAAAAAACGGCTGAGTGAGGAAGCGTTCCAGCCGCCGGGCACGGGCAACCACCTTGCGATCCTCGGTCGACAGCTGTTCCAGACCGAGCATGGCAATAATGTCTCTCAGGTCGGCGTATTGCGCCAGTGTGCGGCGGATCTCTTGAGCCAGCGCATAGTGCCGCTCGCCGATGACCCCGGGCGTGGCCATTTTCGAGTTCGACAGCAGCGGATCGATGGCCGGGTACAAACCCTCACTGGCCCGCTTGCGAGACAGCACGATGGAGGCGGAGAGGTGGGAAAAGGTATGCACGGCGGCGGGATCGGTAAAGTCATCAGCCGGCACATAGACCGCCTGAATCGAGGTGATGGCGCCGGTATCGGTGTTGGCGATGCGCTCTTCCAGTTGCGACAGTTCGGTGCCCATGGTCGGCTGATACCCCAGGCGCGAGGGCATCTGGCCCATCAGCCCGGAAATCTCCATGCCCGCCTGGATAAAACGAAAAATGTTATCGACCAGCAGCAACACGTCACGGTGCTCGTCGTCGCGGAAATACTCGGCCATGGTCAAGGCCGCGTGGCCGACCCGAAAACGCGCGCCCGGAGGTTCGTTCATCTGTCCGAAGATCATCACCATGTTCTCCAGGACGCCTGCTGCCTTCATGTCGCGGTAGAGTTCCTCGCCTTCGCGGCAGCGCTCTCCGATGCCGCAAAAGATACTGACGCCTTCGGTCTGCCCCACCATGTTGTGAATCATCTCGGTCAACAGCACAGTCTTGCCGACGCCAGCCCCACCGAACAGCCCGGCCTTGCCACCACGCTCCAGCGGCATCAACACATCAATGACCTTGATCCCCGTTGCGAATACTTCGGTTTTGGTCGAGCGATTGGCCAGTGAAGGTGGCGCGCGATGGACGCTGCGCCAGCCAACCTGAGGCGCGGGCAGACGGTCGATGGCATTGCCAAAGACGTCGAACATGCGTGACAGAATTTCCTTGCCTACGGGGGCAAGCAAGGGCCCGCCGCTGTCCTCGACCCGCATGCCGCGAGCGAGACCTTGTGTCGGCGTCAGGGCGATGCCGCGTACACGATGAGCATCCAGTTGCTCCATCACTTCGATGATGATTTTGCCTTCGGCCCCAGTGTGCAGCAGGGAATGGATCGGAGGCAGATGGGCTTCGAAGCGTATATCAACGACGCTGCCACGCACCGAAGCAACCACGCCTGTATTCGATAAGCAGGCATTGCTTGTCATGCGAGCCCCTTATTTCCGTTGTCAGCCGAGTAGGGCACCGGGAAATCTCATTCTGAAAGGCTGCGCTGGGCATTTCTTGCCGCGTGCGCAATTCCCCAGATAACCCAGTAAGGGTCTATATTGGCCCCAATAAATCCAGGGTGCATAGACCCTGATCAAGGATCGGGCGAAAAATATCCACCGGGCACCCGGTGGACGTCGCTCAACGTTCGACCGGCTGGCGTTCGGTCAGGCTTGAATTCGGCCTCCCGACAGGCGGTAAAAAAACAAGAGTATTTTCGTTCAGGCTGCGATAAATGCGTGAATAAAGTATTGTTGTTCGCATCAGCACGATGTCAGAAGCCTGGGGTGTTCAGGCGTTGTTAAATGATCGAGGGTGTCATGGGTTACGAAAGCATAAAGTGGGACAAGCTGGGATTCGATTACATCAAGACAGATCTGCGCTATTTGTCTTACTGGCGCAACGGTGCCTGGCAGGAAGGCACCCTGACAGAAGACAACGTGTTGCACATCAGCGAAGGCTCGACAGCCCTTCACTACGGTCAGCAGTGCTTCGAAGGGCTCAAGGCGTATCGCTGCAAGGACGGGTCGATCAATCTGTTCCGCCCCGACCAGAACGCGCTACGCATGCAGCGCAGCTGTGCCAGGTTGCTGATGCCTCCTGTTCCTTCTGATGTCTTCATTGAAGCCTGCAAGCAAGTCGTGCGCGCCAACGAGCGCTTCATCCCCCCCTATGGCACAGGCGGAGCGCTATACCTGCGCCCCTTCATCATCGGGGTTGGCGATAACATTGGCGTGCGTACGGCGCCGGAGTTCATTTTTTCGATCTTCTGCATGCCGGTGGGCGCCTACTTCAAAGGCGGCTTGAAACCGAACAACTTCGTGATTTCCAGCTATGACCGGGCTGCACCCAATGGTACCGGGGCCGCCAAAGTGGGCGGTAACTACGCCGCGAGCCTGATGCCCAATTCAGAAGCCAAGAAGCATAACTTCGCCGACTGCATTTACTTGGACCCCCTAACCCATTCGAAAATTGAAGAAGTGGGGTCTGCCAACTTCTTCGCTATTACGCGCAATGATGAGTTCGTGACACCGAAGTCACCTTCGGTACTCCCTGGTATTACTCGCTTGTCGTTGATCGAGCTGGCGCAAACTCGCCTGGGCCTGAAAGTCATCGAGGGCGATGTGTTTATCGACCGCCTTGATGAGTTCAAGGAAGCCGGCGCCTGCGGTACGGCTGCGGTGATTACACCGATTGGCGGCATTGAGTACCAAGGTAAGTTGCACGTGTTCTACAGTGAAGAAGAAGTAGGGCCCGTGACTCAGCGGCTCTATAACGAACTCACGGGCGTGCAAACAGGCGATATCGAAGCGCCTGAAGGCTGGATCGTGAAAGTCTGATAACAGCCCCCTGCATACACTGTATGGGCTCATCCACCCGCATGAAGGTGGATGAGCACCGGTATCTATCGCCGGACAGTGAGGTCTGCACAGGGTGACGTCATGTTATGGAACTCTCCCAAACACAGTGTTCCTGCAACGGGTCACCGGTTAAACCGTTCAACCAGCGCGCGCAAACCACGAGATGTACTTTCCAGTTCGTTGCCACGCATCACCGCTGCATGTGCATTGTTTGCTGTTGTCTCAACGGTCCCTGCAACATTATTGATTTGCCGGGCTATATCTTCAGCGACATGGGCCTGCTCTTCTGAAGCCGCTGCCATCTGGTGACTCATGCTGCTGATGCGCTCAACGGCTTCCCGGATTCCCTGAAGTGCCTGTTGTGCCTCAATGACTTGCAGGACACCGTGATCGGCCTCGTTGATGCCCATCCGGGCAATGCTGACAGCCTCATCGGCACCCTTTTTCAGGGTTTCAATGACGTGTTGAATTTGCTGGGTTGATTCGCGAGTTTTGCCGGCCAGTGCGCGGACCTCATCGGCCACTACTGCAAAGCCCCGACCTTGTTCACCTGCTCTGGCTGCTTCAATGGCGGCGTTGAGGGCAAGCAGGTTGGTTTGGTCGGCAATGGATTGAATCATCCCTGCAGCACTCATGATCTGCTGAGTTTCGTTGGCCAGGTTATCCACGGCGTTGCTGATGTTGGTTACAGTGCTTGCCAGCAGTTGAATGGCTTCTCTAGACGTCCCGGCCACTTCGCCAGCCCGTTGAGCCAGTTCATGTGCTGTTTGTGCTTCATGTGCAGTGTGTTGCACATGACCGGACACCTCGTTGATCGACGCGGCCATTTGAGTCATGGCAGCGGCCGTCATGTCAGTTTCGGCTCTTTGCTCAAGCAAAGCCTGTTCAGTCTGGCTGGAAAGCAGTGAGGAGTGTGCCGCCGCCTCAGACACCTGGGAAGCGAGATCGCTCAGGCGCGTGAGGGCGGTCTTGAGCCGGGCGTCTTCACTGATCAGTATCATCGCCAGCTGCGCCGACGGGCCATAGGCGTCGCTATAGGTGAGCGCACTCACCGGGTCTGTAAACGCGTCGGGTGCACTTTCAATGATGTGCTTTAGTTGGCGCCCGATCCGTTTATATGACCACACACCTACGATTAAAAATAACCCGGCGGTCGCGGCCTGGGCGACCGGATTGGGCAGGTAGTTAGTAGCGCCAATAGCGAGAACAGCCGCTATTGCGGGGAAAAGCATTTGCCCGGCAAAAGCAGCCAGGTGATGTTTTGTGGACACGGCATTTTTACCGGCACGCAAACGCTCGTACAGCCGATGTGCTCGGTCTATCTGCTGTCGGGTCGGCTTGACCCTGACGGACTCGTAGCCGACTAACTTGCCCTCTTCAAAAATGGGGGTTACGTACGCGCTGACCCAATAAAAATCTCCGTTCTTACAGCGATTTTTTACAACACCCATCCAGCTTTTTCCCGCTTTCAAATAACGCCACATCAGCGCAAAAACAGCAGGTGGCATGTCGGGGTGACGCACCAGGTTGTGAGGGCTGCCGATCAGCTCTTGTTGAGAGTAACCGCTTATCTGGGCGAACTCGCTGTTGCAATAGGTGATTTTTCCGCTGGTATCAGTCGCTGAAATCAGGCGTTGTTGAGCCGGAAATATTTGCTCGACAGCAGTGGTAGTACGGGCAGTTCGCAAGGTAAATATGTCCTGAAGAGTTAATGTTTAATGATGTAAAGCCATACGAGTTATGGGTTATTCCCTAACGATGGCTCATGCTAAATCAAGGGCGTAATGATAGTGCGGAGGCCTATTGATTTCAGGTGTGGGTGATAGCAGTTAGCCTCTACGCTTATCAACTATAAAACATGCGCGTGCAGTGAAGTGGTGTGGCTGCTATTCAGGGATAGCTTTATATGCCAAGGGCGGCAATTGCCGCTCCCTACACAGGGCGAAGTCAGGCCGCTAATCTGCTCCCGCGCTTCGAGCGAGCGCTTGGAGTCCTCCATCAAGGCGGCAGGGCTCGTTGGGGGAAGGCACAATCTGCCTTGATAAAAAGGTGTACGCGGATTCTAGCCTGCTTTTTTGTGCCAGAGCGGTTATTTGTCAAATTGTCATACTTTTTGCTCTCACTGAGGCGCGGTGCGTTGAGCAGGCTTTCGAACCAAAGCGCCTATCACGCTTGGCCGCTCTGTTAGAATCGGTGCACTTGATATTCAGAGGTGCACAGATGAGCTCGCCGATTCGCCTTACCCAGTACAGTCACGGTGCAGGTTGCGGCTGCAAAATCTCTCCACAGGTGCTGGAGGTGATTCTGGCTGGCAGTGGTGCGCAGAACCTTGATCCAAAACTCTGGGTTGGCAATGCATCGCGCGACGACGCGGCGGTGTACGCCATCGATGAGGAGCGCGGTGTGGTGTCGACCACCGATTTCTTCATGCCTATCGTCGATGATCCATACGATTTCGGACGGATTGCCGCCACCAATGCCATCAGCGATATCTACGCCATGGGCGGTGATCCGTTGATGGCGATTGCAATTCTGGGTTGGCCGGTCAATGTGCTGGCGCCGGAAGTTGCCCGTGAAGTGATTCGCGGCGGGCGTGCAGCCTGTGATGCTGCCGGCATCCCGCTGGCGGGTGGGCATTCGATTGATACGCCGGAGCCTATTTTTGGTCTGGCAGTGACGGGATTGGTCGAGAAGCGATTCATGAAGCGCAATGACACCGCGACCGAAGGTTGCAAGCTCTATCTGACCAAGCCTTTGGGCATCGGTATTCTCACCACGGCCGAGAAAAAGGGTGTATTGCGCGCAGAGGATCAAGGGGTGGCGCGCGACATGATGTGCGCATTGAACAAGCCCGGCAGCCGTTTCGGCAAGCTGGAGGGGGTCAAGGCGATGACCGATGTCACCGGTTTTGGCTTGCTTGGCCACCTAGTGGAGATGGCGGACGGTAGCCAACTGACAGCGCGCCTCGACTTTGCAGCCGTACCTCGATTGGCCAGTGTCGACTTCTATCTTGAGCAGGGCTGCGTCCCGGGTGGGACCCACCGTAATTTCGACAGTTACGGCGAGCGCATCACCGCGTTGACGCAAATGCAGAAGTTGCTGTTGTGCGATCCGCAAACCAGTGGCGGTCTTCTGGTTGCCGTCGAAGAGGGTGAGCAAGCGAACTTCCTTGCGCTGGCCTCTGAACTGGGGCTGGAGTTGTCTGTAATTGGCGAATTCGTGGGCCGACAGCGTCACGCGGTTGAGGTGTTCTGATGCGTCAAAACAGCACCGACTACCGCGACATTTTTCTCAACGACCGCCCCTTGATGGACGTTCGTGCGCCGGTCGAATTCGACAAAGGTGCTTTTCCCCTGGCGTGCAATCGGCCACTGATGAACGATCTGGAACGGGAGAAAGTGGGCACCTGCTATAAGCAGCAAGGGCAGCAGGCGGCCATTGAACTGGGCCATCAACTGGTGTCCGGCCAGACCAAACAAGCGCGCATCGAGGTCTGGGTGGACTTTGCCCATTCCCAACCTCAGGGCTACCTGTATTGCTTTCGGGGAGGATTACGCTCGCAACTGACCCAGCAATGGCTCAAGAGCGAGGCCGGGATCGAGTATCCACGGGTTATCGGTGGTTACAAGGCTCTGCGAACGTACCTGATCGACGTTACTGATAGCGCGGTGGCCGAGTGCGATTTTGTGCTGGTGGCCGGGCTGACAGGCTCCGGCAAGACCGAAGTATTGACGCAGTTGGCCAATGCCCTAGATTTAGAGGGGCTCGCGAATCACCGCGGCTCCAGTTTCGGCAAGCATGCGACGCCGCAACCGGTGCAGATCAGTTTCGAGAATGCCTTGGCGATCGACATTCTCAAAAAGCGTGCTGGAGGTATCAGTCAGTTCGTTCTCGAGGACGAGGGGCGTGTTGTCGGTAGCCGCGCGATCCCGCTGACATTGTTCCAGGGCATGCAGAAGTACCCGCTGGTCTGGCTTGAGGAGCGCTTCGAGGATCGGGTCGAGCGAATTCTTAAAGATTATGTGATCGATTTGTGCGCCGAGTTCATAGGTGTTCATGGCATCGAGCAGGGCTTTGGCGTCTTTGCTGCGCACCTGCGCCAGAGCTTGTCAGGCATCGTCAAACGTCTGGGCGGAGAGCGCTACCAGCGCCTGGCCTTGATCATGGACAGTGCACTGATCGAGCAGGAAAAGTCCGGTGCGGTCAATCTGCACCGGGACTGGATCATCGGGATGCTGAGTGAGTATTACGACCCCATGTATGCCTATCAGAGAGACAGCAAAGGGCCGCGTATCGAGTTTTCCGGCGATCATGCGGCGGTGCTTGAGTACCTGAGAGAGCGTGGCCGCCGACTCGACTGAGTACCGGGTTCGGCTGTGCGTCATCCGTTGATGACGTACAGACAGATCGACAGGGTCACCAGCGAGCCAAGGGTCGAGATCAGAATCGTGCTTGAAACCACTGATGCCTCGCGCCGGTAGTATTCGGCCAGCATGAACGGCCCGGTACCTGTGGGGAGCGCGCTGAGTAATAGCGCCGAATTGGCCCACAACGGCGGCAGGTGGAATACGCGGAACACCAGAAACCAGGTCAGCAGTGGATGCGCGATCAGCTTTATCAGTACCAGCATCGTTGCGCCTTGCCGTGGGCCTTGCTGTTTCTGGGCGAGGAACAGCCCGAGTGAGATCAGTGCACACGGTGTGGTTGCTGCGCCGAGCAGGCTCAAGAATTTTTCAAGTGCCCCGGGCAGCGGCACGCCGGTATAGGCCCAGCAGGCGCCCAGAATCGGCGAGACCACCAAGGGGTTTTTCGCCAGCGCGAGTAGCACCTTGAGCACGATGCGATGCACCCGACGCTCGCTCTGTAAACCGATCTCGATGCACACCAGCGCCAGCCCGAACAACACACAGACCACCAGCAAGGACGCAATCAGAGCCGGTTCAAGACCCTCTGGCCCCAGCACCATGATGCACAGCGGTATGCCGATATAGCCGGTATTGGCATAGGACGCGCTGAGTGCATCAATACTGGCATCGGCGAAGTGGCCACTCTTTTTCCAGCGAAGTAACAGGGTCAGCACGAACATCGCAAGCGTGCTGCCTGTAAACGCGAGCACAAAGCCTGGGTGCCAGATTTTCTCCCAGGTTGCGGTGGCAGTCGCCGTGAATAACAGCGCGGGCAGACACAGCCACACCACCATGCGGTTGATTTCCGAGGCCGCGTTCGGGCCCAGACGATGGGTGCGTCGGCATACAAAACCGATGAGGATCAGGGCGAAGATCGGCAGCAATACATTCAATACAGAAGACATCGACCCCGACCCCTTGAACCGCTAACAAGCCGGCAAGGTTAAAGTCGGAAATCGTTAGCGTCCAATCTTTATTGATGCGCTCGGGATCTGCAATCTCTCTGTATCAACGGTTTCAGGGCAGCAGAGCGGACTCTTGCCCGGCCACAAAGTCGCTATTCAACGAGAAGATCAACGCCTTCAACCCGCCTTCAGGGTGGATGTCGGCAAACTCGGGCGGGTTTTCCAGGCGCTGCTGAAAAATCAAGTCAGGCGCCTCGACAGCGGCGCTGTCGATTAAAAAGTCCGGGCCGATGGCGGGGTCATTGATACACGCCAGTACAAGACCTTGCGGGTTGAGCAAATCAGGCAGGCGGCGGAGGATTTTCTGGTAGTCCTTGGTCAGCACAAAGCTGCCTTTCTGAAACGAAGGCGGGTCGACGATGATCAGGTCGTAGGGGCCGTCTCTTTTTACTCTCGCCCAGGATTTGAAAAGGTCATGCCCTAAAAAACTCACGCGGCTCAAATCATGCTGGTTAAGGCGGTGATTATCTCGCCCTCGGCTCAAGGCGGCCTTGGCCATGTCGAGATTCACTACGTGCTCGGCGCCCCCGGCAATGGCGGCGACAGAAAAGCCACAGGTATACGCGAACAGATTCAGCACCCGTTTGCCGTGTGCCTGAGCTTGAACCCAGCGGCGACCATAGCGCATATCCAGGAACAGCCCGGTGTTCTGGTTTCTGCCAAAGTCCAGTTTGAAATGCAGACCGTTCTCGGTGACAACCCCATTATCAACGGTCTCCCCCAGCAACCATTCGGTTGTACTGTCTTGAAGGTAGCGGTGTTGCAATAACAGGGTATGCGCCTGGCTGTGCAGCCAGGCGGGAGACTGACTCAGGGCCAGAAGCATGTGCTTCATGGCAGCCAACTCGGCTTCATCCGGTTGCTTGTACAGCGACACCAATAGCACGCCCTGCAACCAGTCAACGGTCACTTCTTCAAGCCCCGGCCAGCGTAGCCCTCTGCCGTGAAACAGGCGGCGAGCTTCGTCAGGTACTGCACTTAAAGCGGAGATTAAATGCTGTTGCAAGATAGAGAGGGCTTCGGAATTCATTGCGGGCTATCAGTCATTCGAAAGCGCGCAGTTTAAGCGTAATCGCCGGGGGGTTGGTGGCGTTTATTTTGTTAGCCTAGGCAAAAGCCGCTCGAGTTTACTGAGCGGCACCACGCGAAATAATCGGGGGAAAGGATGAAAAGCGAAACAAACGACGTGGTAACGGTTCCGTATGAAACTGCTGCTTTCTATACCAGGACAGCTGTCGAGTGATCTTGATCAAAGCGTCAGGGCTGGTCCGAAACGACGCCAAAACCCAGAAGTGTCTGCTTAATCCTACGGATTTCACCTTGGCAGGTGGAGATCGCATCGCCCTCACGGGACCGTCGGGGTCGGGAAAAAGTGTATTTCTTCGTGCCCTGGCGCTGCTTGATCCGCTGGAGGAGGGCCGCGTTTTTTGGCGCGATAAACCGGTGTCGGGTTCCGGGATTCCGGCGTATCGCCGCCATGTCAGTTACATCGCTCAGCGCCCCGCAATGCTTGAGGGCACAGTTGAAGACAATCTGCGTTACCCCTTCAGCTTGAAGGTCTATCACGACCTTACCTTCGACCGCGCCGCCGCCTTGCGGTTGGCCGAGCAGGCGGGTAGGGGGGAGCGTTTTCTCGACCAGCAGGCCAGCGAACTGTCGGGGGGTGAAGCGCAAATTGCAGCGTTGATCAGGGTTCTGCAATTGCAGCCTGATGTGCTGCTGCTTGATGAACCCACCGCGTCACTGGATCCCGAATCATCTCGAGAAATCGAGTCACTGGTGGCGGCCTGGTTCAGTGGCGCCGCGCAAGATGATCGCGCCTACATCTGGATCTCCCACGATCAAGAGCAGGCTCAGCGCATGAGTGAGCGAAGGCTGACGATGCAGGCAGGCACATTGAGCGAGCACACGACCTGATGGACTATCAGAACTTATCGCTACTGGATATTGGAATTGCTTCCTCGTTGATCCTGATTAACGGCGTACTGTCCCTTGTCCTGAAGCTTGATCTGGAACGCAAACTGGTGTGGGCGGCGATCCGCACCGTTGTGCAGCTACTCGCCATTGGTTATGTCTTGGGTTGGGTGTTCAACTTCGCCCAATGGTATGTCGTGCTGCCGTTGATGGCCGGGATGACCTTGATTGCGGGGCTGTCGGCCTCAGGACGAGGCAAGCGGACGTATGCGGGGCAGCGTATCGACAGCATTGCGTCGATCTGGCTGAGTTCATGGCTGGTCACTGCCGTGGGGCTGTTCGCCGTTATTCGGATTCATCCCTGGTATGAGCCGCAGTATGCAATCCCCATTCTCGGGATGATTCTCGGCAACACCCTGACCGGGGTGTCGTTGGGTATTGAGCGGATGACTCAGGAATTGACGACCGGGCGCAACGTCGTGGAAATGAGTCTTGCCCTCGGCGCTACCCGCTGGGAGGCCGCACAAGGCCCGGCCCGCCAAGCGGTGCGTGCCGGGATGATCCCTACGCTTAATCAAATGACTGTGGTCGGGCTGGTCAGCCTGCCCGGGATGATGACGGGGCAGGTGCTGGCGGGGCAGTCGCCAATTCAGGCGGTGCGTTATCAAATCATCATAATGTTCCTGATCGCGGCGGCATCGGCGCTGGGAACGGTGTGTGCAGTACTGCTCACCTACCGGCGGCTGTTTTCAGCGGATCACCGGTTTTTGGCGTCGAGGCTGATGGTGCGCAAATAGTTGGCAATGACATTCCCTTGCGCACTCTGATTTGTCGGCGAGGCATCGCCGCCGTTGATCAGAGGTGCAATATCCGGGGCTACTTCTTGGTATTGTGCGTCACAATTTGTGACGTTTCCCCCTTTTTTAACGAGAAGCTGTAGCAATGCCTGA
Source organism: Pseudomonas sp. 10C3 (assembly GCF_036346185.1). Taxonomy (NCBI): domain Bacteria; kingdom Pseudomonadati; phylum Pseudomonadota; class Gammaproteobacteria; order Pseudomonadales; family Pseudomonadaceae; genus Pseudomonas; species Pseudomonas sp. 10C3. Next base: position 22,778 of record NZ_JASJVE010000030.1, read on the forward strand.
ACCAATTCCCTTGAAGGACCACGAGAAAGAAACGCAGCTGGTCAATAAGCGTTTGCTTGCGTGTGGTCTGCTCGTGGCCGTGTTGAGCTGCATTCTGGTGGGCAGAATGTATTTTCTGCAGGTAACCGAGTTTGCTTATCATTCGACGATTTCAGAGAACAATCGGGTGCATGTCCTTCCGATCCCGCCGGAAAGAGGCATGATTTATGACCGTAATGGTGTGGTGCTGGCGGACAATCGGCCCAGTTTCAACCTGATCATGACCCGCGAGCGGTCCGGGGACTGGAGCCAGGTGCTGGACTCCCTGATCAGTATTCTTCAGTTGCCTGAAGAAGACCGGATTTTGTTCGACAAGGATCTGAAGCAAGCCCGTCATCGCTTCGACCCTGTGACGTTGCTGTATGAGTTGACCGAAGAACAAATTGCCCTGGTCGCCGTCAATCAGTTTCGCCTGCCGGGGATCGACGTCGAGCCGCAGTTTGTTCGACATTATCCGTTGGGCGCGCATTTCGCCCATTCCATTGGTTATGTGGGCAGGATCAACGAAAAAGAGTCCAAGCAACTGTCAGTGGATTATCGCGGCACTCAATCGATCGGCAAGACCGGTATCGAGCGCTTCTACGAGTCTGAACTGCATGGCCGGGTCGGTTATGAAGAGGTCGAAACCAATGCGCAAGGGCGGGTGTTGCGCGTGCTCAAGCACACGGACCCTATCCCCGGTAAAAGTATTGTCCTGAGCCTGGATATCGGTCTTCAGGAGGCGGCGGAAGATGCCCTGGGAGATCGGCGTGGTTCGGTGGTGGCGCTGGACCCGGAAACCGGCGAAGTACTGGCCATGGTCAGCAAACCCAGTTTCGATCCCAACCTGTTCGTCACCGGGATTAGCTTCAAGGAATACGCGGCGCTGCGTGACTCTGTCGACCGGCCCTTGTTCAACAGGGTGCTGCGCGGGTTGTATGCGCCCGGTTCGACGATCAAACCTGAGGTCGCGATTGCAGGGCTGGACAGCAGTGTTGTTACCGCGCAGACCCGGGTGTTCGACCCTGGCTACTTCCAACTGCCGGATTACGATCACAAATACCGAAACTGGAACCACAGCGGTGATGGTTGGGTGGACATGGATGCCGCCATCATGCGTTCCAACGACACCTATTTCTATACGCTGGCGCACAAGCTCGGCATTGATCGCATGCATGACTACATGACCATGTTTGGCCTGGGGCAAAAAGTGTCGCTGGACATGTTTGAGGAGTCGGCGGGGCTGATGCCTTCCCGTGAGTGGAAGCGGGCCACGCGACGTCAGGTCTGGTTTCCGGGTGAAACCGTCATCTTGGGTATCGGGCAGGGGTATATGCAGGTGACACCGCTGCAACTGGCCCAGGCCACCGCGTTGATTGCCAACAAAGGCGTGTGGAATCGGCCTCATCTGGCGAAAACTATCGATGGTGTGTCACCGGTCGATGAACACCCGATGCCTAACATCGTGTTGCATGACTCCAGTGAGTGGGATCAGGTCAATCACGGTATGCAGATGGTGATGCATGACCCGCGTGGCATTGCTCGGGCTTCTGCCCTCGGCGCGCAATACCGGATTGCCGGTAAAAGCGGCACGGCCCAGGTGGTTGCGATCAAGCAGGGTGAGCGCTACAACCGTTTGAAAACCCTGGAGCGCAACCGCGACAACGCCTTGTTCGTTGGTTTCGCCCCGGCGGCACATCCGAAAATCGCGGTCTCGGTCATGATCGAGAACGGTGAAGCGGGCGGTCGCGTGGCGGGTCCTGTCGTGCGCCAGGTGATGGACGCCTGGTTGCTCGACAAAGAAGGCCACTTGAAGCCGCAATATGCGACGCCGGTCAAAGCGCCGGGTGAGCCGCACGTCTGATACGCCGCATCAAGCTCACGTTATGCGCGAACAAATGCGCTCCAACAGGACGCGCATTTGCCCGCGAAGCAGGCTGGTCAGATCCCGGTTTATGCCCGTAAACCGGGCGTTCAAGCTTCATCGTGCACCACTGTGAATCAATAAAAATCTTCCTGAAAATTTCTGCAAAAAAGTCGTTGTATCCGTCTGAATTTGAATGTTATGTTGATAACATATTGAAGATTAATGACCGTCTTCTAACATTTATGGCTGCGCCAAGGCGTTGAATCCGGCATGAACTCCACTGAAAAAAGCAGTTTTCTGGTGACGCTGGAACAGCGCTTCACTGGCCTGACGCCTACAGGGAAGCGTATCGCCGGTTACCTGTTGGCCAACCCTCAGAAGTTGCCCTTCGAAACAGCGGACAGCATCGCGCAGCAAACCGGAACCACGGGCATTTCGGTCGGACGCTTCTTGCGTTCGCTGGGCTACCGTAATCTGGACGACGTCAAACAAAGCTTGCGCGGTGACTCGGGTAATACCTGGCTGATCACCGACCGGCTTGGCGCCTTCCGTGAAGAAGCCACTCACGGCGATGCGCTGGATCGCTCGTTGAGCCGAGAACTGGACGCTATTCAGCACGTGTACGGCCTGGCCCGGAGCGAACAGTTTGCCCACATCGTCGAGCGTCTGTACGCCGCCGATGCGGTATTCATTGTCGGTATTCAGACCACTCGCGGCATTCTCAACGCGTTTCATAGCCACCTCGAATACATCCGGCCAAAGGTCTACTACGTCGATGGCCTGTCCGGGACTTATGCGGAGTCCCTGAACTCAAGTTTCGAGAATCCCTACGCGATCATTTCCGATTTCCGTACCTATTCCAGCGTGGCCCGCACATTCTGCGAGGTTGCCAGCAGCAACAGTCTGCCATTGGCATTGGTCACCGATTTCCACTGTCCGTGGGCCAGGGATTACCCCATGGACCTGTTGCAACTGAAGACCGACGTGGGTCAGTTTTGGGATTCCCTGGCACCGCTGACATGCCTTTTCAACCTGATGGTGTCGGCCGTGGCGGAAAAATACGGTGACCGTCTGGACGAGCGTCTGGCGAAAAATCGGCACCTGCAAGAGCTTTTTGGCCAGTTTGAATAGCGCTGCTCAGGGCTATCAAACCGGCAACATGATGACCAGCGTCTTACTTTTGATTGGAGTGTTTACGTGAACAGCAGCCTACTTGTCGAAGTCGATGCCCACGCGCTGCAGGTCGAAATCGATCTGATCTACGCTGGCGCCGATAACCTGGCTGGCACGCCGATTTATCAAGATCCACGCTGCTTGTTGCACCGCGACGCCGAACGCTGCCTGCGCATGGCCAGCCGTCTGGCGCGCCAGGCAGGGTTGAGCCTGCGCATCCTCGATGCCTACCGCCCGCCGTATGCCCAACTGTTGTTGTGGCAGGCGCTGCCTAACCCGGAATACGTGCGTGATCCAACACTCGGTTCGCACCATAGCCGTGGCGTGGCGGTCGATTTAACGTTGATCGACGCCGACGGCCAGCCGCTGGACATGGGCACCGGTTTCGATGACATGCGTGAGCAGTCTCACCAGTTTTTCGCCGACCTGCCTACCGCCGTGCAGCGCAACCGTTTGTTGCTGCTGGGGATCATGCTGAGCGCCGGGTTCCAGCCGATTGCCAGCGAATGGTGGCATTACGAATTGCCCGACGCCGAGAGCTATCCGTTGATTGACGACGGTTCGATCCGTCCGGCCAACCACTGAATAGATGACACCTGCTTGACTGTGACACAGCCTGACATGACCGGGACGACAATGAATCCCGGCGTAAATTCGGTGCAATCCTTTTCCAGAACAGGCAAGGATTGGCCGTTTTCGAACACTCATTGCGAGTGGTCGAGCTTTAACTGCCCGGTATAGCTTTAATAAAAAACCTGACGAACTTCCACATATCGAATGATCAAGGAACCGGCATGAATCTAATCTTCACCCCGCGCAAATTGGCCATGGCCTTGCTGTGTTCGGCTCTGGGTCTCGGTGCCTGGCAGTCGGCCAGCGCCGCCGTGCCGCAACACACGCTGATGATCGGCAAACCCGCCGACCCGCAGACCCTCGACCCGGCCGTGACCATTGATAACAACGACTGGACCGTGACCTATCCGGCGTACCAGAAACTGGTGGCCTACAAGGTCGAGAACGGCAAGGGCAGCACCGAGGTGCAAGGTGATCTGGCCGCCAGCTGGACCACATCAGCCGACAGCTTGATCTGGGAATTCAAGATCAAAACCGGAAACCTGTTTGATGATGGCGCCGAAGTGGACGCCAACGCGGTAAAGTTTTCTTTCGACCGGTTGATGAAACTCAAGCAAGGCCCGTCCGGTGCGTTCCCCGACGACATGGTGGTGGCGGTGGTCGACCCGATGACCGTGCGCTTTACCCTGAAAGCACCGTATGCGCCGTTCCTCTATACCCTTGCGCATAACGGCGGGGCGATCATCAACCCGGATGTCGCCAAGAAGACCGACGACGTCAACGCATACCTGTCGACCCATACCGCGGGTTCTGGTGCCTTCCGCCTGACCTCATGGCAGAAAGGCCAGTCCTTGACCATGGAGCAGAACACCTACTTTTCTGGCCCCAAGCCAACGCTGAAAAAAGTCGTGATCAAAATCATTGGTGAGGCGTCGGTACGCCGATTGCAACTGGAGCGTGGTGACCTCGACATCATTGAAGACATGCCCGAAGACCAGCTTGATGCGCTGGGCAAAAAAGCCGGCGTAGTGGTTCGCGACTATCCGTCGCTGCGGGTCACGTACCTGTACCTTAACAACAAAAAAGCACCGATGAGCAACCCGGATGCACGCCGGGCTATCGTCGATGCGCTGGATTATGACGGCATCATTAACGGCATTCTCAAGGGCAAAGCCAAACCCATGAACGGGCCGATCCCACAGGGCATGTGGGCGTACGATCCGGCGTTGCCGCCGATGAAGCAGGACGTAGCCAAGGCCAAGGCCGACCTGGCGAAAGTCCCGGAGAAAATCAGCAGCCTAAACTTCATGTATTCGGACAAGGACCCTAACTGGGAGCCTATCGGTTTGACCTTGCAGGCTGGCCTGGCACCGCTGGGGGTCAATCTCAAGTTGGAGAAGCTGGCCAACGCGACCCTGCGTGAGCGCCTGGGCACGGGTGATTTCGATATTGCCATCGGCTCCTGGAGCCCGGACTTCGCTGATCCCTACATGTTCATGAACTTTTGGTTCGACTCCAAGCTGCAAGGCCTGGCGGGCAATCGCTCGTTCTATGACAACCCGGTCGTCGATAAACTGATCCGAGAGGCCGCGTCGAACAACGACACCGCCAAGCGCACCGAGTTGTATCAGCAAGCGCAGAAAATTGTCCTTAACGACAGTGTCTACGCCTACCTGTACCAGAAGAGCTACACGCTGCCGATGCGTGACGCAGTCAAAGGTTACGTGTTCAACCCGATGCTTGAGCAAGTATTCAACATCGACACCATCACCAAGTAAGTCGTCGTTATCGCTCCAGCGACCCACCTGTAAAAGGTGGGTCGTTGCAGCGTTGTGCCCACGGCAGACGTTTATCGCTGCCGATCCGAAGCGTTACCGAGGTGCCTGATGGCCTTCCTGAATATGTTGCGCAAACGCCTGTTCGGCCTGTTGCTGGTCGTTGTGGGCGTTTCGTTGATCACCTTTGCGATTTCCCATCTGATCCCCGGCGATCCGGCCCGACTGATTGCTGGCGACCGTGCCAGCGATGCCATCGTCGCCAACATCCGTCATCAATTGGGGCTGGACCTGCCGCTGTATCAGCAATATGGCCGCTACATGCTTGACCTGTTGCAGGGCGACCTCGGCACTTCGATCCGCACCAGTCGACCGGTGCTCGAAGATTTGCAGGCGTATTTTCCGGCGACTCTGGAGCTGGCGTTGGCGGCCCTGACCCTGTCGATACTGATCGGAGTGCCATTGGGCGTGTTGTCTGCGGTATACCACAACCGGGCCATTGATCAGATTGCACGGACCCTGGCCGTCACCGGTATTTCAACGCCCGCGTTCTGGCTCGGACTGGGCTTGATCGTGCTGTTTTACGGACATTTGGGCTGGCTGCCCGGCAGCGGTCGTCTCGATGAAGGGCTTGAGCCGCCACCGACCTTTACCGGTTTCTACTTGATCGATTCACTGCTGGCAGGCGATGGAGCGCTGTTCTCCAATGCTCTGCAGCATTTGATCCTGCCAGCTGTAACCCTGGGGTTTGTCAACCTGGGGGTGGTGGCGCGGCAGATACGCTCGGCGATGCTCGACCAGCTTGGTGAGGACTACATCCGCACTGCGCGCGCCTACGGCTTGTCGCGTTGGGCGGTAATTCTGCGCCATGCGATGCCGAATGCGTTGATCCCGTCGGTGACGGTATTGGGTCTGACGCTGGGCGACCTGCTCTATGGTGCGGTGCTCACCGAAACGGTCTTCGCCTGGCCAGGCATGGGCGCTTATGTGGTCAAGTCGATTCAGTCCCTGGATTTTCCGGCAGTGATGGGCTTCGCGATTTGGGTGTCCTTCATTTATGTACTGCTCAACATGGCCATCGATCTGCTCTACCGCGTGATCGACCCCCGCATTGGCGAGGTCAACTGACATGTCTATTCCCGTTAACCCGCTGACCGTCGCGCCGCTTGCCCACCCCCCGCGCGGGAGGGAAAGGTTCGCCTACCTGGCCTACCAGATTCGTCGCAGCCCGCTGACCATGGCGGGCCTGGCGATCTCCCTGGTCGTCCTGCTGTGCATGGCGTTCGCGCCGTGGCTGGCGCCCCATGACCCCAACGCACTGGACCTGGTGCATCGCCTGGCACCGCCTTCCGCCGCGCACTGGTTCGGCACCGATGAAGTCGGCCGTGACCTGTTCAGTCGAGTGTTATACGGCAGTCAGCAATCGGTCGGTGTCGGCCTGTTCGTGGCCTTTTCCTCGTGTCTGATCGGCGGGTTGCTGGGCTGCATGTCCGGGGTCATTGGTGGGCGTTTTGACAGCCTGACCATGCGCCTGATGGACATCATGCTTTCGGTGCCGTCGCTGGTGTTGATCATGGCCCTGGCCGCCGCGTTGGGCCCGAGCCTGTTCAACGCCATGTTGGCGATCACTCTGGTGCGGATTCCGTTCTATGTGCGACTGGCCCGAGGGCAAGCGTTGAGCATCCGTCAGATGGGTTACGTCAAGGCCGCGCAGACCTTCGGTGCCGGGCGCTGGCACATCGTGCTCTGGCACGTGGCGCGCAATGCGATGCCGCCGTTGTTGGTGCAACTTAGCCTGGACATTGGCAGCGCGATCCTCATGGCTTCGGCCCTGGGTTTCATCGGACTCGGCGCGCAACAACCGACGGCGGAGTGGGGGGCAATGGTTGCCACGGGGCGTAACTACATCCTCGACCAATGGTGGTATTCGACGTTCCCCGGCCTGGCGATTTTGGTCACGGCGACCGGATTCAATCTGCTGGGCGACGGCGTACGGGACTTGCTCGATCCGCGTCAACAGGGGAAATGACCATGCAGACCTCTCCAGAAGTGAGCGCACACGTGCCGAACGCGAATACTACGGTCCTGACCATCGACAATCTGAGCGTGGAGTTTCCCGCTTACCGCAGTACGGTCAAGGCCCTCAACGGCGTTTCGCTGCACGTCAATCCTGGCGAAATCGTCGGCGTGATCGGCGAGTCCGGTTCAGGTAAATCCGTCACAGCCATGCTCAGCCTGCGCCTGTTGCCCGAACGCAGTTACCACGTCAGTGGCGGCAGCCTGCACATTCTGGGTCGCGACATGCTCGCGGCCAAAGAAAAAGACCTGCTTAAAGTCCGTGGCCGTGACGTCGCGATGATTTTCCAGGAGCCGATGACTGCGCTTAACCCGACCCGCCGTATCGGTCGACAGATGCTTGATGTGATCATTCATCACCAGCACTTGAGCAAGGCCGATGCACGGGCCAAGGCCATTGCTCTATTGCGTGACATGCACATTGCCGACCCTGAGCAGGTGTTGGAAAGCTACCCCTTCGAGCTGTCGGGCGGCATGCGTCAGCGGGTGATGATCGCGTTGGCTTTTTCCTGCGATCCACAGCTGCTGATTGCCGACGAACCGACCACTGCGCTGGACGTCACTGTGCAGCGTCAGGTGCTGCTGCTGTTGCGGGAAAAAGCCCGAGAGCGTGGCACTGCAATCCTGTTGATCACCCATGATATGGCGCTGGTGTCGCAGTTCTGCGATCGGGTCTACGTGATGTATACCGGCGCCGTGGTGGAGCAGGGGGCGACTGGCGAGGTCATGGTCGATCCGCGCCATCCCTATACTCGCGGTTTGCTCAGCGGCCTGCCGGAGCAAGTGCAGCCGGGTGAAGACCTGATGACTATTCCTGGCCAGGTTCCGAATCTTGCCGCGTTGCCCGCAGGTTGTACGTTCCGCGACCGCTGTCAGTACGCGATGCCGGTCTGCAGCAAACGCCCGCCCTTGCAAGCCATTGACGCCGAAGGTCTGCGCAAGAGCGCTTGCTGGCTGACTGTACAGGAGCAAACATCATGATCAGCACTGCACGTAAACGACTGCCCAGCGACAATGCGGCGATTCTCGGCCTGAGCGATGTGCGGGTGCATTTCCCGGTGGGCAGCGATTGGCTGGGGCGTCCCAAGGGCATGGCTCATGCCTTGAACGGTATTGATCTGGACGTTCGTGCTGGTGAAACTCTCGGCGTGGTCGGTGAGTCCGGTTGTGGCAAAAGTACGTTGGCGCAACTGTTGATGGGGCTGATCAAACCCACCAGCGGGACGCTGGACTGGATCTATAACGACGCCCGCGAGCGCAGCAGTAATGTGCAGATCGTGTTCCAGGACCCGCAGTCGTCTCTCGATCCGCGTCTGCCGATCTGGAAAATCATCACCGAGCCGCTGTTCGTCCAGCGCGCCGTCCCGCGTCGAGAGATGCGCGATATCGCAGCCAAAGTTGCAGCTCAAGTGGGCATTCGCACCGAGTACATGGACCGCTTTGCCCACCAATTTTCCGGTGGGCAGCGGCAACGCATTGCCATCGCCCGAGCACTGTCGTCCAACCCGGACATCATCGTCCTCGACGAGCCGACCTCTGCACTGGACATTTCGGTGCAAGCGCAGATCCTCAACTTGCTGAGTGAACTGCAACGCAGTCGCGACCTGACCTACATCCTGATCTCGCACAACGTTTCCGTCGTCCGGCACATGGCCGACCGTGTGGCCGTGATGTACCTGGGGCAGATAGTCGAACTGGGCAGCGCCGCCGAAGTGCTTGATCACCCGAGGCACCCTTACACGCAATTGTTGCTGGACGCGGTGCCACGTCTTGGCGCGCCGATTGATAATGCCCAGGTCGCCGCCCCCACTGAACTGCCCGGTAACCGCAACCTGCCCACCGGCTGTTTCTTCCGCGACCGCTGCCCGCGTGCCACTGCTGGCTGTGACAAACCGCAGGCGTTGGTGGCGACGAAGGGTGAGGCAAGGGACCGCCTGGTGCGCTGTCACCTGGAGTCTGTGATGTTGTGATGTTGTGATCAGGAGGGAGGTTGGGTACGCGGCGGGTCGAAAAAACGGGTCTTCTTCAAGCAACGGCTTCCTTTTCAAGGCGTAAGTCCGTACAACGCTGCATCGCCATTCCCCTGTTCGCACTTGCGTTGCGAATATGCGGTTGTCATTCCTTGTAGTGGATTTGCTCGCATGATCAAAAGTCTGGGTTTCAGTAGGAAGATTCTGCTCGCCGCCACGTTAATTATTGTTGTCGCATTTACGAGTTTTATTGCCGTGAATGACTATCGGCAACGTCAAACCGTGCGTGCCAATGTTTTTCTTGAACTGCAACAGTTAGCCAGTCTCACTACGCATAACATCCAGACCTGGCTGGAAAGCCGCACTCAGTTGCTGCAATCGATGGCCCAGCAAATTGCCGTTGACGGCACATCCCCGAGTACGCTGCAACGGGTGGTCGGGCTGCCAGCTTACGTCGATAATTTTCAGCTGAGCTATTTTGGCGGTAATGATGGCGTGATGTTTTCCGTCCCGGCGGGCAACCGCGCTGCGGATTACGACCCACGCCTTCGCGGCTGGTACAAGGCGGCTGAAAGCGCCCGTACGACCATCGTGACGGAACCGTATATTGCTGCGTCTTCGGGCAAACTGGTGGTCACCCTGGCCACTCCCGTCAAACATGACAATCAGTTTGTCGGGGTGGCGGGCGCCGATATCGCGCTGGACAGCATCAGCAATACCATCAACGCTCTGAATTTTGGTGGTCACGGCTATGCATTCATCGTCAGCGGTGACGGCAAAATTCTGGTTCACCCGGACAGCAAGCTGGTCCTGAAAAACCTGAGCGATGCCTACCCGACCGGTACGCCAAAAATTGCTCCCGGGGTTACTGAAGTCGACTTGCCCGGCAAGTCGGAATTCATCTCCTTCACCCATGTCGACGGCCTTGCTTCGGCGAATTGGTACGTGGCGCTGGTACTTGATCAAGACGCGGCCTATTCGATGCTCAGTGAGTTCCGCACTTCGGCGCTGACCGCCATGGTGGTGGTCGTGGTCTTTATCATCGTGCTGTTGGGCCTGCTGATTCGTGTGCTCATGCAGCCGTTGCACCTGATGAGCCGAGCGATGCAGGACATCGCCGACGGTGAGGGTGATTTGACCAAGCGTCTGTCCATCCATTCTCAGGATGAGTTCGGCGCGTTGGCGCAGTCATTCAACCGTTTCGTTGAACGTATCCATGCGTCGATTCGAGAAGTGGCCAACACCGCCGCTCATCTCAGCGAGGTGGCTGCGCGGGTCGTGTGTGCTTCAAACTCGTCCATGCTCAACTCCGACGAGCAAGCCAACCGGACCAGCAGTGTTGCTGCGGCTATCAACGAACTGGGTGCGGCGGCCCAGGAAATCGCGCAAAACGCATCCTTGGCCTCGCAGCATTCCAGCGCTGCCAGCCACCTTGCCAGCGATGGTCAGAAGGTCGTGCAGCAGACTATCCAGGCGATGAATCTATTGTCGGAAAAAATCAGCTCGTCTTGCGTCAACATTGAGAGCCTCAACAGCAAGACCGTCAACATTGGCCAGATTCTTGAGGTGATCACCAGCATTTCGCAGCAGACCAATTTGCTCGCGCTCAATGCCGCCATTGAAGCGGCAAGGGCGGGCGAGGCAGGCCGAGGCTTCGCCGTGGTGGCCGATGAAGTGCGCAACCTTGCGCATCGCACCCAGGATTCGGCTCAGCAAGTGCAGAAAATGATCGAAGAGTTGCAGGTTGGCGCACGGGAAGCGGTAGTGACCATGACCGAAAGCCAGCGCCAGAGCGAAACCAGCGTCACCATCGCCAATCAGGCCGGAGATCGACTGAGTAGCGTGACTGGCCGCATAGGCGAAATCGACGGTATGAACCAGTCGGTTGCTACCGCGACCGAGGAGCAAACGGCCGTCGTCGAGTCGATCAATGTTGATATCACTCAAATCAACACCTTGAATCAGGATGGTGTAGGCAACCTGAAATCGACCCTTGAAGCCTGTGCCGACCTGGAGCACCAAGCCGCTACGTTGCAGCATCTGGTGGGGACGTTCCGCATCTGAGTCTGCGTTAGACGTCCCCGGCCTTCGCAGAGAGGGCCGAGGCGTCTACAAACCGTCAACCAATCGTTACCTTACTGTCATCCCCGGTTCATGGGCCTGAAACACCTTCTCTTTACTGTCAGTTGCACACAAACGCAGCCGTGCAAAGGCTGTTCAACCAGACAGAGAAGCCCATGAACGCAGCTATCCATGTCGACCGTCTGAACAAGACTTTTGCTCGCAAGGCTGCTTTGATTGATCTTGCGTTGTCTATACAACCCGGTGAAATGGTCGCGCTGATCGGCGCTTCAGGTTCGGGAAAATCCACGCTGTTGCGCCATATGGCGGGGCTCGCGCGTTGTGATCGCACCAACGGCGGCCGGGTGCAGGTGCTGGGCCGCGAAGTGCAGGCCTCAGGCCGCCTCAATGGCAACGTCCGCCAGCTGCGGGCGGATATCGGCTACATCTTCCAACAGTTCAATCTGGTCAATCGCCTCAGCGTGCTGGACAACGTGTTACTCGGTTGTCTGGGGCGCATGCCCGGCTGGCGCGGCAATCTGGGCCTGTTCAATACTCAGGAAAAACAGTGGGCGATGGAGTCCCTGGACCGCGTGGGTCTGGCCGATCTCGCCACTCAGCGCGCCTCGACCCTTTCAGGCGGTCAACAACAGCGCGTGGCGATTGCTCGTGCGTTGACCCAGCGGGCCGACGTTATTCTGGCCGATGAACCTATTGCGTCACTGGACCCTGAGTCCGCACGCAAGGTCATGGAAATCCTCGCCGATATCAATCGCCGTGACGGCAAGACCGTTGTCGTCACCCTGCATCAAGTGGATTACGCCGTGCGTTATTGCCAACGCGCCGTGGCCCTTAAAGCCGGGCGCATTCATTTTGATGGCGCCGCTGAAGCACTCAGCACTCAACTTCTCAACGACCTGTACGGTGCGGATCTGGACAGCAGTCTTCTGTTCTCCGACAAAACGCGTAGCTCCGAAAGACCGTTAAAACTGGCGCTTGCGCAGGCCTGATTTCGTTGCAGTTGCTCTAAAAAACAAACAACCAACGCCACCTTCAGGAATCCTTCCATGTTGAATCGTATGGGTCGTGTTTTCGCGTCTGCCGCCTTACTGGCCACCTGTTTCCTGAGCACCGCTCAGGCTGAAGAAAAAGTCATCAACTTCGGCCTTATGTCCACCGAGTCTTCGACCAATCTGCGAAGCGTCTGGCAGCCGTTCCTCGACGATATGTCGAAAAAAACCGGTCTTAAAGTCAACGCGACCTTCGCCTCCGACTATGCCGGATTGATTCAGGGTATGCGCTTCAATAAGGTCGATATCGCCTGGTTGGGCAACAAGGGCGCGATGGAAGCCGTGGACCGTTCCAGCGGTGAAATCTTTGCCCAGACTGCCGCCGCCAATGGGGCCGCCGGTTACTGGAGCCTGTTGATCGTGCGCAAGGACAGTCCGATCAACTCGGTCGAAGACATGCTCAAAAACGCCAAGGACCTGACCTTCGGCAACGGTGATCCAAACTCCACCTCCGGTTACCTGGTGCCGGGCTACTACGTCTTCGCCAAGAACAATGTGAATGCCGCCACCGCCTTCAAACGTACGCTCAACTCCAGCCATGAAGTGAACGCCTTGAGCGTGGCCAAAGGTCAACTCGACGTTGCCACTTTTAACACTGAAAGCTGGGACCGTCTGGTCGTTACCCAACCGGACCAGGCCGCCATGCTCAAGGTCATCTGGAAGTCGCCATTGATCCCTGCCGATCCGATGGTCTGGAACAAAGGTCTGTCGGATGTCGACAAGGGAAAAATTCGCGAGTTCTTCGCCACCTACGGCGATACCGATCACGAGAAGGCTGTACTCAAAGAGATGCAGTTGGGCAAGTTCCTGCCGTCCTCCGACGATCAATTACTGCCGATCCGCCAGCTTGATCTGTTCAAGCAGCGCACCGAAGTCAATGCCAGCACCACCCTCGACGCCAAAGAAAAAGCCGAGCGACTGAAAGAGCTCGATGCGGGTCTGGCCAAGCTGCAAGAACGAATCACCAAGCTGGAAAAGAAGAGCACCTCCAGCGCCAGCGCCGGTTGACGCCTGCCGACGCGACGCCCCCGCGCGTCGCGTCATCGCAGCCTTTTATGGCTGCCCTATTTGAGAGCCGTTTATGACTTCCAATGCTGCACATGCTGAAGCCGTCGGCAAACGTACCTGGCCGCAATATGTGGGCTGGGGCCTGTTCCTCGCCATGCTGGCCTGGGCCTGGCATGGCGCTGAGATGAACCCGCTGGCGCTGTACCGCGATGCAGGGAACATGGCGACCTTCGCAGGTGACTTCTTCCCGCCAGATTTCCGCGAATGGCGCTCGTACCTCAAAGAAATGATTGTCACGGTGCAGATCGCACTGTGGGGCACGGTGCTGGCGATTGTCTGCTCGGTGCCGTTGGGGATTCTGTGCGCCGAGAACATCACCTCGTGGTGGATTCATCAGCCATTGCGCCGAGTCATGGACTCGTTCCGTTCGATCAACGAAATGGTGTTCGCGATGCTGTTTGTGGTCGCGGTCGGTCTGGGCCCGTTCGCTGGCGTTCTGGCGTTGTGGATCAGCACCACGGGGGTCCTCGCCAAGCTGTTTGCTGAAGCGGTCGAGGCCATTGATCCAGGCCCCGTCGAAGGCGTGCGCGCTACCGGCGCCAGTGCTCTGCAAGAAGTCATCTACGGGGTCATCCCGCAAGTCATGCCGCTATGGATTTCCTACGCCCTGTATCGCTTCGAGTCCAACGTACGCTCGGCCACGGTGGTCGGAATGGTCGGTGCCGGGGGGATTGGCGTGATCCTTTGGGAGAACATCCGGTCTTTCCAGTTCGTCCAGACCTGCGCCGTATTGCTGGTGATTATCGTCGTGGTGAGCGTGATCGACATCCTGTCGCAACGCCTGCGTAAACAGTTCATTTAACGGAGAGGGTGCCAAACGGCGCTTTTTTTAAACCATGCAGTTGTCTAGACAAATTGAACCCGTTTACCGCGAACTGGCGGACACTTTGCGCCGGGAGCTCGGCGATTATCGGGCCGGGGATTACCTGCCAGCGGAGATCCGCCTGGCCGCGCGATTTTCCGTCAACCGGCATACCGTGCGCCGCGCCATTGATGAGTTGGTGCTCGATGGCAGCGTGTTGCGTCGCCAGGGCCGTGGCACCCAGGTGCTGGAGCGTCCGCTGATCTATCCGCTGGTTGCAGAAAGCGCGTATAGCCAGTCGTTATCGGCGCTCGGGCATGGGGTTGAAGCCCGGCTGCTGCAGCGGCGTAGTTGCCTGGCCAACCGCGATGAGGCGAGGCACCTGGGACTGGCCGATCAGGCACCGCTGATTGAGCTGCAAACATTGCGCATGGTCGACGGTCAGCCCGTGAGCTTGATCCGCCACCGTTACTGCGCCAGCCGAACCGAGCTGCTGGCGCCTTATACCGGGGGCTCGCTGCGCCAGTTTTTCGCTGAGCGCGACCTGCCGTTGACCCGCACATTCAGCCTGATTGGCGCGCGCCTGCCGAGTCGTGAGGAGGCGGGTCTGTTGCTCATGCCCCGTCATTTGCCCGCGCTCAGTGTTTTTACCCTTTCCCGTGATTCGTCCGGCCAGCCGGTGGAGCTTGCGCAGTCCACCAGCCGCTCGGACCGTTTCCAATATCAGGTCATCACATGATGGAGATGCCGACGATGAGTTCCGCTCCTGTAGCCCCGCACGCAGCCCGACAACAGTGGATCGGCGTACTCGCCCGTGCCCACCGTGGCGAATTGAGTGGCCATGAAGCGACCCTGCGTGACACCGAATATCAACTGATTCGCGTTCCGGAAATCGGCATGACCCTGGTCCGTGGGCGCATGGGCGGCACCGGTGCGCCGTTCAACGTCGGTGAGATGAGCGTGACCCGCTGTGTAGTGCGCCTGGCGGATGGGCGCACCGGTTACAGCTATCTGGCCGGGCGCGACAAGGCTCATGCCGAACTGGCCGCGTTGGCCGACGCGCATCTGCAAGGCCCGCAACAGGCGCGCTGGTTGAGTGAGTTGATCGAACCCCTGGCCCGCGCCCACGCCGCACGCCGCGCCGAAAAAGACGCTGAAACCGCAGCGACCAAGGTCGAGTTCTTTACCTTGGTCCGAGGAGAAGACTGATGAGTACAACCCTTTTGCAACCGGCATTCGCCGACCCGGTGCTGGACGCTCAGCGCAGCTTCCGTGCGGCGCTCAAGGCCCTGGCTGGGCCGGGTGTGGCCCAACCGCTGGAACAGGCTCCGCCGCTGGAAGGGCTGGCGCCAGCGAGCTACGCGCTGTGTCTGGCGCTGCTCGATGTCGACACGCCGCTGTGGCTGGCGCCGGCATTCGATACACCGATGATTCGCGCCAACCTGACCTTTCACTGTGGCTGCGCGATGGTCAGCCGTCGTGAACAGGCACGTTTTGCGTTGCTTGATGACAGCGAACTTGGTGATTTACAGGGCTTCGATCCGGGCAATGACCGTTACCCCGATCAGTCCTGCACCTTGTTGATCCAGTTGGATCAGCTCGATGGCGGGCGTCCTCTGGCGTGGCGCGGCCCGGGCATCCAACACGAAAACCGGGTCGCCTTGCCACTGTCTGACGGGTTCTGGAGCGAGCGCGACGCACACAACAATTTCCCCCGAGGGCTGGATGCGTTTTTTCTCGCCGGGCACAGCGTCATCGGTCTGCCGCGCAATACCCGCATCAGCCACGTGAATCCAACAACCCTGGCTGAGGAGTTTGCCTGATGTACGTAGCCGTAAAAGGTGGCGAGCAGGCCATCGACAATGCCCACCGTTTGTTGGCGAAAAAGCGCCGCGGTGACACCACGATTGCGGAGTTGGCAGTCGAGCAGATTCGTCAGCAACTGCCATTGGCCGTGGCCCGAGTGATGAGCGAGGGATCGCTGTACGACGAGCAGTTGGCCGCCCTGGCGATCAAGCAAGCCGCCGGGGATTTGATCGAGGCGATCTTCCTGCTGCGCGCCTATCGCACCACGCTCCCACGTTTCAGCGCCAGCCTGCCGATTGATACCTCGGTCATGCAACTGAGCCGACGCTTATCCGCAACCTTCAAGGATGTGCCGGGCGGGCAACTGTTGGGCCCGACTTTCGACTACACCCATCGCTTGCTGGACTTCACATTGCTGGCTGAAGGCGAACATCCGGGACCGCACGTAGAGGAGGGCGCGACACTCGAGCCTTGCCCGCGCGTCCTCGGTTTGTTGGCCAAGGAAGGCTTGATCAAAACTGAGAGTGACAGTGGCGAAGCCGTTGCCGACATCACACGTGATCCTCTGGAGTTCCCTTCCAGCCGTGCCCAGCGCTTGCAGGCCCTGGCCCGTGGCGATGAAGGATTTCTGCTGGCGCTGGGCTATTCCACCCAGCGCGGTTATGGACGCAATCACCCGTTCGCCGGGGAAATCCGCATCGGTGAAGTGGAGGTCTGGATCGAACCGGAAGAGCTCGGCTTTCCTATCGCCATCGGCACCCTCGAAGTGACCGAGTGCGAAATGGTTAATCAGTTCGTTGGCTCTGGCGCGGAACTCGCTCAGTTCACCCGAGGCTACGGTCTGGCGTTTGGGCATGCCGAGCGTAAAGCCATGGGCATGGCCCTGGTGGATCGCTCACTGCGGGCTGATGAGTTCAACGAAGAAATCCAGTCGCCGGCGCAGCAGGAGGAGTTTGTCCTCAGCCATTGCGACAACGTCGAGGCGGCCGGTTTCGTATCGCACCTCAAGCTGCCGCACTACGTCGACTTCCAGTCCGAGCTGGAACTGATCCGCAAGCTGCGCAAGCCCGCAGCCGTGCAGGCCACTGTGCAGGAGAGTCAGCAATGAACAGCGTGACGCATGACCGTCCTGTGCGCGACGAGGCCTACAACTTCGCTTATCTCGATGAGCAAACCAAACGCATGATTCGGCGCGGCCTGCTCAAGGCCGTGGCGATTCCCGGTTATCAGGTGCCCTTCGGCGGCCGCGAAATGCCGCTGCCGTATGGCTGGGGCACGGGTGGCATGCAAATGACCGCAGCCATTCTTGGGGCTGATGACGTGCTCAAGGTCATCGATCAGGGCGCGGACGACACCACGAATGCGGTCTCGATTCGGCGATTTTTTGCCCGCACCGCTGGCATTGCGACCACCGAACGCACGCCGGAAGCAACGGTGATCCAGACCCGTCACCGGATCCCGGAAACCCCGCT
Organism: Pseudomonas sp. 10C3; assembly: GCF_036346185.1. Taxonomy (NCBI): domain Bacteria; kingdom Pseudomonadati; phylum Pseudomonadota; class Gammaproteobacteria; order Pseudomonadales; family Pseudomonadaceae; genus Pseudomonas; species Pseudomonas sp. 10C3. The sequence goes on from NZ_JASJVE010000030.1 coordinate 40,509, forward strand.
GCACGCGGATCAGATCATGGTCTATCAGGTGCCAATCCCGGATCCGCTGCGCTTTATCGAACCGTCGGAAACCGAGACCCGGACCATGCATGCGCTGAACGACTATGGGGTGATGCACGTGAAACTCTACGAGGACATCGCCACCTTCGGCCACATCGCCACCAGCTACGCCTACCCGGTGATGGTCGATGATCGCTATGTGATGGACCCGTCGCCGATTCCCAAATTCGACAACCCGAAGCTCGACATGAGCCCAGCGTTGATGCTGTTCGGCGCCGGTCGTGAAAAGCGCCTGTACGCCGTGCCGCCTTACACCCGGGTGGTGAGTCTGGATTTTGAAGATCACCCGTTTGCAATCCAGACGTGGGAAGAGTGCTGCGCGATCTGCGGCAGCCGCGACTCTTATCTGGATGAACTGATCCTCGACGACGCCGGCACCCAGAGCTTCGTCTGCTCGGACACCGACTATTGCGCCCAGCGCAGCAGCGAACAGGAGGCCGGTCAATGAACAACCCAGTGCATCACTCCCAGCGGTTGCGGGACCGGCAAGCCGACCGTGCGCAGCCGCTGCTCGAAGTACGGGGTCTGTCGCGTTTATACGGGCCGGAGAAAGGCTGTCAGGACGTGAGCTTCGACCTGTACCCCGGCGAAGTGTTGGGCATCGTCGGAGAGTCCGGCTCGGGAAAATCGACCTTGTTGTCCTTGCTCAGCGGCCGTTGCCCGCCCGACAGCGGTGCCGTCGCGTATCGACGTAAAGAGGGCGACTGGCTCGACCTCTACAGCGCCAGCGAAGCCGAACGCCGCACTTTGCTGCGCACCGAATGGGGGTTTGTGGAACAGAGTCCGCGCGATGGCCTGCGCATGGGCGTGTCGGCTGGCGCCAACATCGGTGAGCGACTGATGGCTCAAGGCGTACGTCACTATGGGCAATTGCGGGCCGCCGGAATCGACTGGCTGACCCAGGTGGAAATTGACCCGCTGCGCATTGACGACCTGCCGCGTACGTTTTCTGGCGGCATGCAACAACGCTTGCAGATCGCCCGCAACCTGGTTTCCGGTCCGCGCCTGGTGTTCATGGACGAGCCGACAGGGGGGCTCGACGTCTCGGTCCAGGCGCGCTTGCTTGACCTGTTGCGTGGTCTGGTACGGGAGCTGGACCTGGCGGTGGTGATTGTCACCCATGACCTTGCCGTGGCGCGGTTGTTGGCCGACCGGCTGATGGTCATGCGGCGCTCCAACGTAGTGGAAGCCGGGCTGACCGATCAGATCCTTGATGACCCGCAGCATCCGTATTCGCAGCTGCTGGTGTCTTCGGTGCTGCAACCGTGATCCGTCCATCCGCCGGGCGATCCCCGGCCGCCGTCGTCTTTTTGGGGTGTGCTTGATGAACAGGCTGATCGAGGTCCGCGACCTCTCGAAAACCTTTACGCTACATCAGCAGAACGGTGTGGTGCTCAACGTACTGGACGGCCTGAGCTTTACCGTCAATGCAGGCGAATGCCTGGTGCTGCATGGGCAGTCCGGTGCGGGTAAAAGCACCTTGCTGCGCACGCTGTACGGCAACTATCTACCGGCGGGTGGCAGCATTCTGGTGCAACATGAAGGTGGCTGGCTGGAACTGGTCGGGGCCCAACCGCGTGATGTGTTGGCCGTACGCCAGCAAACCCTTGGCTATGTCAGCCAGTTTCTGCGGGTGATCCCGCGTGTCGCCAGTCTGGACGTGGTCATGGAGCCGGCACTGGCGCGAGGCTGGTCGAAGACGTTGGCCAAGGCCCGCGCAGAAAACCTGCTGGCACGACTGAATATTCCGCAGCGCCTGTGGCAGCTGGCGCCCGGCACCTTCTCTGGCGGCGAGAAGCAGCGGGTGAACATAGCTCGGGGCTTCATGGTTGCCTGGCCCGTGATGCTGCTGGACGAACCCACGGCGTCACTGGATGACACCAATCGTCAGGTTGTACTCGAACTGATGAACGAAGCCAAAGCGGGAGGGGCTGCCTTGATCGGTATTTTTCACGACCGTGCTGCCCGTGAAGCGGTCGCCGACCGCCATCTCGACATGACCCCGAATGCCCCGACGGCAAAGGAATCACTGCCATGCTGACTGAACAGATCCTTAGCAACGCGCAACTGGTCACCGCCGATCAGGTTTTCAACGGCACGGTGGTGCTGCGCAACGGCCTGATCGTCGAGGTGGACGAGGGCCGAAGCAGGCTGCCTCAAGCACACGACCTGCAAGGTGATTACCTGCTGCCGGGTTTGATCGAGCTGCACACCGATAACCTGGAAAAACACATGACGCCGCGCCCCGGTGTTGACTGGCCATCGACCTCGGCTGTACTCAGCCATGACGCGCAGATCGTGGCTGCGGGCATCACAACGGTGTTCGACGCGCTGTCCATCGGTGACGTAAACCCCAAGGGCAATCGCATGCAGAAATTGCCCGCGATGCTCGACGCTATCGCTACGGCCAATGCCGCCGGTCTGACCCGCGCCGAACACCGTTTGCACCTGCGTTGTGAACTGTGTCACCCGGATACCCTGAGCGTGTTTCGCGACCTGGTGGAGAATCCGCTGGTGCAACTGGTGTCGGTTATGGACCATTCGCCAGGTCAGCGTCAGTTCGCTCTGGAGTCCAAGTACCGCGAGTACTACATGGGTAAGTACCACCTGACGACGGTCGAGATGGACGCGTTCATCGTCACCCAGATGGCTAACTCCCGTGAGTTCAGTAGCCGTTACCGGCGCGCCATTGTCGAGGATTGCCTGGCACGCGGTCTGTCGGTGGCCAGCCACGATGATGCGACCCTGGCGCACGTCGAAGAATCGGCCAGCTACGGGATGACCATCGCTGAGTTCCCGACCACCCTGGAAGCAGCACGGGGCTCCCATCGTCTGGGCATGGGGGTGTTGATGGGCGCACCGAACATCGTGCGTGGCGGTTCGCACTCGGGCAATGTGGCGGCGGCCGACCTTGCTAAAGAAGGACTACTGGATATCCTCTCCAGCGATTATTATCCGGCCAGTCTGTTGCAGGCGGCATTTATGTTGGCTGCCCGGCACGAAGACCAGCGGCATAGCGATTGTGATCTGCCTCAAGCCGTCGGCATGGTCAGTCGCGCCCCGGCCCAGGCCGCCGGGCTCAATGACCGGGGTGAGATCCGGGTCGGGCTGCGTGCCGACCTGATTCACGCTAGACGTCAGGACGGATTACCGGTGATTCAACAGGTTTGGCGACAAGCGAAGAGGGTGTTTTGATGGCGGGCAGGTTGATCTATCTCATCGGACCTTCAGGTTCGGGCAAGGACAGCCTGCTCGACGCTGCACGTGAGCCGTTAGCCGATCAGGGCTGCCGGATCGTGCGGCGGGTCATCACCCGTTCGGCTGAAGCGGTCGGTGAGGCGGCGCAAGCGGTCAGCATCGAGCAGTTCATGGCGATGCAAGACGAGGGAGCGTTCGCCTTGAGCTGGCAAGCCAATGGCTTGCACTACGGGATCCCAAAGGAAATCGACGAATGGCTGGAGGCCGGGCTGGATGTTTTGGTCAACGGCTCGCGTGCTTATCTGCCTCAAGTGCATCAACGCTATCCGAGGTTGCTCGCGCTGCTGTTAACGGTGGATCAGGCCGTGTTACGTCAGCGTTTGCAGGCCCGTGGTCGTGAATCACTGCCGGAGATCGAAGCACGATTGGCGCGCAATGCCGATTTCGCTGCGGCCTTGATGGCAGCTGAGGATAAGGCGTTGTGGCTGCTGGATAACTCCGGCCCCATCGAACAGACCCTTGAGCGGCTGCTGCAACTGATAGGTAAAGAGCCCGCATGCACCTGACTTTGCTGGGCACCGGCGATGCGCGTCAGGTACCGGTCTACGGTTGCGACTGCCCGGCGTGCGCCGCTGCACGCTCGGACCAGCGTTTGCGCCGTCTACCGTGTAGCGCTCTGATTGAATGCGCCGGCCAACGCTGGCTGATCGACACGGGCCTGACCGACATTACCGAGCGTTTCCCGCCGCGCAGCTTTGACGGCATCCTGCAAACCCATTACCACGCGGACCACGCACAAGGCCTGCTGCATTTGCGTTGGGGCCAGGGATGGGTCATTCCGGTACATGGGCCGGTCGATCCAGAAGGCTTTTCCGACCTGTACAAACACCCGGGTATTCTCGACTTCAGTCGGCCCTTTGCTGCCTTTGAAACGCGGCAGTTCGGTGCCCTGAGCGTGACCGCGGTGCCGTTGATGCATTCAAAGCCCACGCTGGGCTACCTGCTTGAAGGTGAGGGGCGACGCATCGCTTACCTCACCGACACCGTCGGCCTGCCAGAGTCGACTCGCGATTTTCTGCAATGCCAGCCCCTCGATGTATTGGTGCTGGACTGCTCCATGCCCCCCCAAGCCCAGACACCCCGCAACCACAACGATCTCAACCTGGCGCTGGCTTGCATCGCCGACCTGCAGCCGCATCAAGCGGTGTTGACCCATATTGGCCACACGCTGGATGCCTGGTTGCTGGATGAGGCGCATCAACTGCCGGCAAGGGTGATCGTTGCGCATGATGGTATGGTGCTGTGACAAGGCAGTGGATTTCACCCGGCGCTGTGTTGCTGAGCGTTGTGATTCAGCGTGCGGCTGAAATTGATGATATTAGCCGCCTGTTCAATTGAGCCTTTCCCAATCCATCGAATCCTGCTTGGAGAAATACCGTGGCTAAAGCGTCTGCAACGATCGAAATTCCAGCGACTGCCGATCAAGTCTGGCAGCTGATAGGGGGGTTCAACTCATTGCCCGACTGGTTGCCGTTCATTGCCAAAAGCGAAGCGAGCGAGGGTGGGCGCGTGCGTCACCTGGAGACTGACGACGGCGCGGTGATTGTCGAACGACTCCAGACTTTCGATAACAAGGCGCGCACCTACACTTACTCCATTGATCAGGGGCCATTTCCGGTTACAGATTATCTGGCGAAGGTGCAGGTCCGGGAAGTGGCGGGCAAACAGGTGACTCAGGTCGAATGGTCGGGCAGCTTCACCCCGGCCGGCGTGACCGATGCAGAAGCCGTCGGGCTGTTCAGCGGTGTCTATAACGGTGGTCTTGAGGCACTCAAGGCTAACTTTCCAGGCTGAAGTTCATCGTGTCGTCATGTGTAAGATGGGCCGCTGACAAGTGTTCCTTCTTATACTCCAGGCTCTTTTCGATAAACCCTGGAGGCACCATGAAGTTGTATGGCTGGTTGGTATTGATGGGGGCAATGTCGTGCGGCGTTGCCCAAGCCGCGTCGAAAGAAGTCTCGATGAATCTGGTGAGCGCTGACGGTCTGCCTCAGGCCATTGGCTCGGTTACGCTTAGCGAAACAGAATATGGGGTACTGTTCACGCCCAACCTGAAATCCTTGCCTGTTGGGGTACATGGTTTTCATGTGCATCAGAACAGCAGCTGTGAGGCCGCATTGAAAGACGGTAAAAAGTCTGCGGCAGAGGCGGCCGGAGGTCATTTCGATCCGCAGGGCACCAACAAACACCTTGGGCCATACGGTAAAGGTCACTTGGGTGATCTGCCTGCGATCTACGTAAATACCGATGGCACCGCGACCTATCCGGTGCTCGCGCCGCGGATCAAAAAGATTTCCGACATTGATGGCCATGCGTTGATGGTCCATGCCGGGGGCGACAACCATGCCGACACGCCAAAACCGCTGGGTGGTGGCGGTGGTCGCATGGCCTGTGGGGTCATCTGATTTTGGCCAGACAGGGCAAGGAAATTTTTACCGAAGGCTTGACTTGCCCTTTTCAATCAGTAACATAGACCACATTCCGCGATAGCTCAGTTGGTAGAGCAAATGACTGTTAATCATTGGGTCCCTGGTTCGAGTCCAGGTCGTGGAGCCACTTCCTTCAAGGTGCAAGTTTCAGGCCGTTGAGCGCTGGCTTGCACGCTTCTGATTAATCAAGGCACGCAGCTGGCATTGTCGCTGCTCCGGTGCCGCAATCATCATGCGGTTCGCTAGATTTTCAGCTCATTGCCCAAAAGCGCTACGTGGGCAAAGCTGGTCCTCCCAGTACCTTACCCAATCTTTTTCATCCCCTCCAGCTATCCCTCCAGCACCCTTTGCAACCTGTTTCTGCACGTTGTTTGTGTGCGTTTTCGTCTGAAAAAAGCCAAGTGTCAGCACGCGCGATGGCTGTGCATTATTTTTTACATTTCTGGTTAATCTTTAGTTCGTTGCTGTCGATACAGAAGCGATAGCCCAGAAAAGACTGAAGAACGCGGATGCTCCTCAAGGGAACGGAGGAATAACCGGTTTGCCCTCCAAAAAATAATGGCCATTTCGCGCTCTTTCGGAGAAAGGGAGCCCTTGGTCATGAAGACCCGAGCGGACACTAGACGCCATGAATAACAATTTGCGCTTCAGCCATAAAATTCTGCTGGCCGCTTCGCTGATCGTGATTACAACCTTCGCACTCTTTACCCTGTACAACGATTACTTGCAGCGCAATGCGATTCGCACCGATCTGAAGAACTACCTGCAAGAAATGGGTAGCGCCACTGCAGGCAACATTCAGACCTGGCTGAACGGGCGGACCCTGCTCATTGAAAACCTCTCGCAATCTGTTGCGCTTAATCCCGACGCAACGAACGTGGGCAATATGCTCAACCAGAAAGCCCTCACTTCCAGCTTTATGAGCGTTTACCTCGGCGGTTCGGATGGCAGTTTTACTATACGGCCAGACAGCAAGATGCCGGACGGCTACGACCCACGCATACGGCCTTGGTATAAAGGTGCGCAAGGCAGCAACGTTTCGGCACTGACTGAACCCTATATTGATCTGGCAACTGGCGAGTTGGTGATTTCCATTGTTGATGCCGTGCAAAAGGCCGGTCAAAACCTTGGAGTAGTGGGTGGTGATTTGAGTCTGAAAACCATTGCCGACAGTATTAACGCGCTGGACTTCGACGGCATGGGTTATGCCTTTCTGGTCAGCTCCGACGGCAAAGTTCTGGTTCATCCAGACAAAGCCTTTGTGATGAAAACCCTCAAAGACATTTACCCGAAAGACACGCCACCGATCAGCGGCAATATCAGTGAAGTCCAGGTCGACGGTAAAACCCGTATCGTCACCTTCAGTCCTATCAAAGGCCTGTCCTCGGTTAGCTGGTACATCGGCCTGTCCGTGGATAAGGATAAAGCCTACGCAATGTTGAGCGAGTTCCGGGCCTCTGCGATTGTCGCGACCATCATCGCGGTCGTCATCATCATTGCGTTGCTTGGCATGCTGATCCGTTTTCTGATGCAGCCCCTGTATGTCATGACCCGCACCCTGCAGGACATCGCCGATGGTGAGGGTGACCTGACCAAGCGCCTGACCATCCAGACTCAGGATGAGTTTGGCATTCTGGGTACCGCATTTAACCGTTTCGTCGAGCGAATTCACGGCTCTATCCGCGAAGTGTCCTCGGCCACTGAACACCTCAACGAGGTGGCAACGCGGGTGGTCTGCGCCTCCAACTCATCAATGCTCAACTCGGACGAACAAGCCAATCGTACCCACAGCGTCGCAGCTGCGATCAACGAATTGGGCGCGGCGGCGCAGGAGATCGCGCGCAATGCGGCGCAAGCTTCCCGTCAGGCCAGCGATGCGCGGCAATTGGCCGGGGAAGGTCAGCAGGTGGTCGATAAAAGCATTCAGTCGATGAATCAGTTGTCCGAGATGCTCAGCGCCTCCAGCAGTAATATCGAGTCGCTCAACAGCAAAACCGTGAACATCGGGCAGATTCTCGAAGTGATCACCAGCATTTCTCAACAAACCAACCTGCTGGCGCTCAATGCGGCCATTGAAGCAGCGCGGGCAGGGGAAGCCGGACGTGGATTTGCGGTGGTGGCTGACGAGGTCCGCAACCTGGCTCATCGCACTCAGGAATCGGCCCAACAGGTGCAGAAAATGATCGACGAGCTGCAAGTCGGTGCCCGTGAATCGGTCAGCACGATGGCTGAAAGCCAGCGCCATAGTCAGGACAGCGTCGTCGTTGCCAACCTTGCGGGGGAGCGTTTGAGCAGCGTGAACCAACGCATCGGCGAAATCGACGGTATGAACCAGTCGGTCGCTACCGCTACCGAAGAACAGACCGCCGTTGTCGAGGCGATCAACATGGATATCACCGAGATCAACACGCTCAATCAGGAGGGGGTGGAAAACCTTCAGACAACGTTGCGCGCCTGCTCTGATCTGGAGCAACAGGCGGGTCGCCTTAAACAGTTGGTGGGCAGTTTCCGGATATAGGCTTTAGTCCTGATGCTGATTGTCATCAGAGTGACCGCTGGCAGCGGGCCTCTGATGACCCATTTAACCACCTACCCGGGTTGGATCAGCTCCGTATACTCACGAAGGGATTCTCAATGGGCTGGGTGTAAGCCAGGTTGGCCATCGCTGGAGCGTCCGGCTCTGGAAAATCCACGGTTGCCCAATGGCGGGCTACCGAGCATCGTTGACTTTGTGCTGCCGTGAGCGACATTGAAACCAAAGCATCTTCAGGGCGTGGTTGCGTGATGGGCACTCTGGCCTAAGCTTCAGGTCAGTGCAGCCGGATGCGCCTTGAGCTTGAGGCCGCACGGATGCAATTCTCAACGAACGATGCGTGGTATCGAAAAAGGAGATGCGTATGCTCATCCGGTCACTGATCCTTGCCATGCTATTCGCTAGCGTCGGTCCGGTGCTGGCTGCCGACAGCGATGCCCCCTTGACTCAGGATCGCGGACGATCCCGTCCGTTGATCATCATCGCCCCCAGTGCCGTGGACCCAACGCTGGTTAACCTGAAAAAAGCCCTGGAAGAGCCTGCCAACCGCGCGGCCTTCGCCGAACGCAACATGGTGCTCTACACCGTGGTCAACACCATCGGCCAGCGCAACGGCAAGGACCTGGACGCGCAAACTACCATGGCGCTGATCCGCGAACTGAAGCTGGGCGCCAGCGCCCAGGCCAAGGTCATTCTGGTGGGCAAGGACGGCGAGAAGAAGATCGAACACTCCGGCCCCATCGATCCAAAGGAGATTTTCAGCACTATCGACCAGCTGCCCGCGCAAGAAAAAGAGACCTCGGCACCGCCACCGCCACCTGCGCCCGAGGCCACGTCAACTCGTACGGGCAAGACGGGCAAGCCTGATAAGCCGGGTAAACCCGGCGTGCCACCCAAGGCGCTGGATGATTGAAAGGGCGAGAGGGTGGACGTTTATCCAGGTAGTTCAACCTCCACCCTGATCGAAACGGTCAGATCGCTTCAATGTAGTGGGCAAAGCGGGAGGTCCCCAGGATGTGAGGCAGCAGCGAGCCAAGGCGGGTGTTGAAGGCATAAACCGGCAGACCGCTCACCCTCCTCTCTCAATGCCCTGAATGGCGGCACACTCGTGGTGCTGGGCGAACGCTTCAGTGATGCGCTGGGCCAGGAGCCAGGCGGCATTTCCCCAGAGAAACTTGTCCAGGTCTGTGCAGGGGTCTGCTTTTGGATCATCGGCTTGACTGACGTCGTTCAAATGCACGTCTTCAGTGAAGGTCGGCATCTCCGGCACCGGACAGTTCTGCGCATCGTAAGGCGAGCGGGCCAGATAGCGCGGCACCACCATGGCGACGTAGCGCGAATTCTCGCTGTCACGGAACGCCAGCCAGTCCATGCACTCGATGCTCTCGAATATCGTTGATAACTCGCGTGGCCGGTCCAGGTCGTCAAAACACCGAACGGACCGCCACCCAAGGAGCTATCTCGATGCTTGGGCACCCGCGGGAACAACAGGCTTTGGTCGAAATCGACGGCGCTTTCCAGGTCAAGGCGCAGCTCTTCCTTGGTCACGTCAAGCAGGCGCAACGTCAGCAAAGGCCCCGACTCTGTATTCATGATCCGTTGGTGCAGTCCGCGCCATGATGCTTCAAGGGCTTACAGCGGTTTACTGTGAAGAATCAGATTGATCTGGGCATGGACCTGGTCACTGGAAAGATCCTGCAACTCAGGGACCTGGCTCAGGATTTTCTCCGGGCTGAAATCGCTGAAATCGCTGAACGTGTTGAAGGTCAGCTCGATATTCAGGGGTTCTACACGTCCGGATAGCGCGCTTTGGACGGTGAACGTGATTCGTTTCTGGAGGCTGGAGGCTGCCGAGCAAGACACTTGTGTGGTTCCTCTTGCCTGTGCCGTTGTGGAAAGCGGGGCGGGCGAGTCAAAACTGACCTACAGTCTCTTGGCTGTTGGCATCTTGCCATTTGATCGAACGTGGCGCTGCAAGGTCTCTTGGCATTGGCACTGGATGAGAGCTGTAGAGTCGGGACTTTGGCAACTGCCCACGCAGCCTTCCCTTACCTTAAAACAAGAGAATTGGCCCATGAAGTTCCAACCCTTTGCCAGATCGCTCATTGCGACGGCATTCGTTATTGGTTCCATCGGTGTACACGCGGCTTCGCAAGCCCCTGTTGCCGCAGAGAACGGCATGGTAGTCACGGCCCAGCATCTGGCCAGCCACGTCGGTGTCGATGTCCTCAAGGACGGCGGCAACGCGGTCGATGCGGCGGTGGCGGTCGGTTATGCGCTGGCGGTGGTCTATCCTGCGGCAGGCAACCTTGGCGGCGGCGGTTTCATGACCATCCAGTTGGCCGATGGCCGCAAGACCTTCCTCGATTTTCGCGAGAAGGCACCCATGGCGGCCACTGCGAACATGTACCTCGATAAGGATGGCAACGTCATCCCGAACCTGAGCACAAAGGGATACCTGGCAGTCGGCATCCCGGGCACCGTGTCAGGCATGGAGCTGGCGTTAAAGAAATACGGCACGATGAAGCGTGCCACGGTCATCGCGCCGGCAATCAAGTACGCCGAGGACGGCTTCGTGCTTGAGCAGGGTGACGTCGACCTGCTTGAAACCGCCACCGACGAGTTCAAGAAAGATATGCACGACTCAGGTTCGATCTTCCTGAGCAAAGGCGAGCCGATGCAGGTTGGCCAGAAATTGGTGCAAAAGGATTTGGCCAAGACGCTACGGGAAATTGCCGCCAAGGGTACCGACGGCTTCTACAAGGGCTGGGTTGCCGAGTCCATCGTGGCTTCAAGCCAGGCGGGCAAGGGCATCATCACCCAGGCCGACCTTGATAAGTATCAGACCCGCGAACTAGCGCCTATCGAGTGCGACTACCGTGGGTATCACGTCGTCTCGGCTCCGCCGCCGAGTTCGGGCGGTGTCGTTATTTGCGAGATCATGAATATCCTTGATGGCTACCCAATGCAAAGCCTTGGTTTCCATTCGGCTCAGGGGCTGCACTACCAGATTGAGGCCATGCGGCACGCCTATGTCGACCGCAACAGCTATCTGGGCGATCCCGACTTTGTCAAAAATCCGCTGACTCACCTGCTGGATAAAAATTATGCGGCGAAGCTCCGTGCTTCTATCAATCCGCAAAAAGCCGGTATTTCTCGCGATATCAAGCCGGGGGTGGCTCCTCACGAGGGCAACAACACCACGCACTATTCGATCGTAGACAAGTGGGGCAACGCAGTCTCGGTGACGTACACACTGAACGATTGGTTTGGTGCGGGGGTCATGGCCAGCAAGACCGGGGTCATCCTCAACGACGAGATGGACGACTTCACCTCCAAGGTGGGCGTTCCCAATATGTATGGTCTTGTACAAGGTGAGGCGAATGCTATCGCTCCAGGGAAAACACCCCTGTCTTCAATGAGTCCGACGATCGTCACCAAGGACGGAAAAACCGTGATGGTCGTCGGCACCCCAGGTGGTAGCCGCATTATCACGGCGACATTGCTGACAATGCTCAATGTGATCGACTACGGCATGAACATTCAGGAAGCGGTCGATGCCCCACGATTCCATCAGCAGTGGTTGCCGGAAGAGACCAATCTTGAAGCGTTCGCTGTCAGCCCTGATACCCAGAAAACTCTCGAAGGTTGGGGGCAGCAGTTCACCGGTCCACAGCCGTTCAACCATGTTGCGGCGATTTTAGTCGGAGCGCCTTCGCTCGGCGGAAAACCCGTCGGCAAGAACCGTTTCTATGGCGCGAATGATCCGCGGCAGGGCTCGGGACTTTCACTGGGCTATTAATGAGTGATGCGAAGCCCTGTTTCAGGGTTTCGCTGACCGGTGCAAGTACATGCCCGCATCCGACGCCGCGAATCAATCACGATGCGCGGTTTCCGGCATAGGAGTACGAACATGACCCCCTCACTGCGGTTCTTCCTGAGGTTTTTTTGAAACCTTGAGCGTCCGCATGTTGTCGTAATACTCAATGAGTCCATACAGTTTCCAATGGTTCACATCAGGAGGTTTAGTCATGAATGCCCTGACGATCGAAGGCTGGTGCAAAATCAGCGGCGAGCAAAAGTCCACCCCTGTGGGGGAGATCCATTTTTACGTCAGTGGACCCGTCCATTTGCTTCTAGAGCAAGCCGAAGAACACTTACAGAAGACCCACGAGCCTGAAGTCATGGTCGATGTCGATATGAGCTCGATCGACTTGATCCTCCCGGAGGGATACGGCCCTCTCTCCGATTGCCAATTGCGCGTCTATTTGAGTGACCAACGCGGTCAGTTCCATTTGGTCGGGCATCGGGCGAGTGATGGCAGCTTAATCTATACCAACGCGGTGATGGTTGATCAGCTGGGTTAGCCGTTCACGGGTCAGCTAAGCAGGCATTCCCCTGCCATCGATGAACTGGAGCGTGACCGACCTCCTGAGACTGCGAGTTCGGTGTGCAGATAAAGGTTGAGGCGACGTAGTACCGCCGTTCCACGGGGCTCATGTTCTCGCGGAGCTTGTCGTTGGCGTAAGATTCCACCCGCAGAATCGTACCGTCAGGCTTGAGTGACTGAAACCTGTTCGGCGGTGGTCGCGATCAATAAGTGTCATCCGCCTCTAAGCAATACGCAGTTGCTCTTCGTCGCTGCCTCGGCAGATCTGGCGCTTGCGCTGGGTGAGGTAGATTCAAGGAAAGAGGATCAGCGGTCATACGCAAGGCTCGGGAGGCTGCTATTCCTTCCCATGGGAGCAGTCGTTTCAGGCCTGCCAGGGTGTGGCCCGGGAACAGACGCGTGGCCGTGGTCGCGGCGCCAGCCAGGTGCGTGAAGAGAAGAACAGGTGCCAATCCCTATCAGGAGGTGGCAGATGCTATTCATTGTCAGTTGGTCAATCAGTCCCGAACGTCGTAATAGCGCGATTGAGCGTTTTCTCAAAACAGGAGCCGTTCCACCCGCAGGCGTGACCATGCTGGGACGCTGGCATGCCATAGGTCGCATGACGGGCGTTGGCGTCGCAGAAACCAGTGATCTTGCGCTGATGCAGAAATGGGTGCTTGAGTGGAATGACCTCATGAGTATGGAGATTCACCCGGCACTGACCGATGAACAGGCTGCTCCGCTACTGGCAGCAGCGGTCAGCAAGCACTAGTTTCCGTCGAGAAAGCGTTGATAAAAAAGGGACACCCATTAGGCTTGAGTTGAGACCGGCTAATGGGTGTCCCTGTTTCAGGGCACCAGGCGCTTACGCGATAACAGGGCTGATTAGTGCCTCAGGTCCGGCCGTTATTGCGCGTTAGGCAACGCAACCCCTTTTGGCCACAGCAGCCAGATCTCGCCCTGCTGTTTCATGTTGCCTGCCAACTCACCGGCCTCGGTGCCGGTGCCCCAGAACAGATCGGCGCGAACTTCGCCGGCGATGGCGCCCCCCGTGTCCTGAGCGGCGACGGGCCGTACCACCGCGCTGCCATCAGGGCGTGTGGTGGAGAGCCAGAGCAGGCTGCCCAAGGGGATGACCTTGCGGTCGATCGCCACGCTGTAACCCGCCGTCAGCGGCACGTTCAATGAGCCGCGCGGGCCTTCATTGCTGTCAGGTCGTCGGCTGAAGAATACGTAGCTAGGGTTGCTCGCCAGTAACTCCGGAACCCGATCCGGGTTGGCACGGGCCCAGTCGTGGATCCGGCCCATGGTCACGTCTTCTTTTTTGAGTTGACCCTGCTCGACCAGCCAGCGGCCCACCGGCTTGTAGGGATGGCCGTTCTGGTCGGCGTAACCAATGCGCAATTGCTGACCGTTATCCAGTTGGATGCGGCCAGACCCCTGGATCTGCAGGAACTGCAGGTCCATTGGGTCGCTCAGCCACGCTAGCACAGGGGCGTTCACACCTTGGCGTGCAATGGTGGCTGCATCGTCATAGGGCTTGAGTGTTCGGCCTTCGAGGCGACCGCGCAGGCGTTTGCCTTTGAGTTCGGGGTAAAGGCTGTCCAGCGCCACCACCACCAGATCGTCGGGAACGCCGTGGACCGGCACTGCAGTTTCCTCGGTACGTTCGAGGCTGCCCCGATAGATAGGCTCGTAATACCCGGTGATCAGTCCGTGCTTGCTGCGGTCGGCCGAACGCAGGGCGTACACCTGCAGCTGTGTCTTGAGAAAATCGCGAATCGCAGTGGTGGTGGGTGGCACCTGAGTGGCTGCGCTGCACGGGCCTTTCCAGACGGGATCACTGGCCAGTCGTACGCACGCTGAATACCAGGCGTTGAAACCAGCCTGCAGGTCGCTATCGCTGACGGCGGGCAGATCGTCCCAGTTGCCGATGACATAGGTGGCTGCCGCAGGTGGTTCTGTCTTTTGGGCGCCGCCATCGCAACCCGCCAGCAGGGCGATGAGGGGAGCCGCGCAGAGTAAAAGCCTGCGCCAGTGAAAACGGTGGTTAATCACGCAATGTGTTCCAGATGGACGATTCGAGGGCCGTAGCTTGGTGAAACCTGCCACTGGCGTCAAATCCAGTAGCCGGGCCCAATGGTGATCCTCATGTTTACGAGCCGACCCCGGCTGACGCTCAGGCCTTGAAAAAGGCTGACGTGGCGTTCGTCAGTGGTTTTCATCTCGAAGAGTGGCTTGATCGCCTGATCAACGCCTTCAAGTATCAAGGCGAGTCAGTGGTCCTGTCCACGAGATCAAGACCCGCAGCATGGAAGAGGATGGGAAGCACGTCACCGACCCTCATGCCTGGAACAGTGCGGCCGCAGTCGTTGGTTCCCGGTTGGAAGAGGACAATGTCTGTGCCGATCGGAATTGCGCGTTCCAGCCTATTGCGCTCATCTTCTGTTGTGTCGCCACTTGAACCCTGATTTACGACATTTACATTAAAACCTTCTGTTCTCAATCGCCGCTCCAGTTGCGATGAGTATGCTTGGTCCCGATTGACAATTTTCCCTGCGGTCTGGCTAGCTCCAAACGCGACGATTTGAATCGGCTTGGACGCCATCTCTTATCAAATGAATATTCGCCCTCGTAAGCGATTTGGCTTCAAATACCCGATTGAAGTGTTTACTGAGGTGATGGGTATGTATCATGCTGCACCGTCTTCAATTCAATAACCGTGTTGCACTCAGCTCCTGCAACCGCCGTAATTGAATATTTCAAATTTTTGTGGTTTTAACCGAATAAGGTTTTTTTGATTTTCTTGTAATTGCCAAGGGGCTGACGTTCGGCGTTTGACGAACGGGTAGGGGCGGTAAACACCCCGCGGCTATTCAATCGCCCCTTTACACTTTTACGCGCCATCTATTACGGGCGTGGAGATAGGCCGTCAAATCGTTATAGCCCAACTGGTCAGCAATCTCTGCTCGAGATTCTCCCTGCAATTCAAGATGCAATTCCAGTTCTGCGCGAACCTGATCAAGCAACTGCCGGAACGTCGTGCCTTGCTCTTCCAAGCGTCTACGTAATGTGCGCGGTGTCTGGTGAAGGGTCTCTGCCAGGTTTTCCAGAGTCGGGGGTTCACCTCGCGACATTGCCCGTCGCGCCCCAGCCGCCACCTTGGCGGCCCAGCCGCTGAAATTTCGATACACTGCAATTCGCCGGTCCAGTTCCTGAGTCAGCAGTTCCAGCATACCGTTATGCCGAGTCAGCATCGGAAGACCCAGGCTACGCGAATCAAAGTAAAAACAGTTAGCCGGGCAGTCAAACTCAATACGCTCTCCGAACGATTGCGCGTATTGCTTGTAATACGACGGACGCGAATGGGTGAATTTTGCCAGCACGGGACAAACTTCCTGGCCAGTTCCGCGTTGCAGTAGGGTTATATACATGGCGCCGTAGTGCTCGGTGAGATAGCGCCTCAGCTCACCCGGTGCGTCGATGCCCAGCTCTAACCCGAAGCCGTTTTCGTCATTCACTAACCTGACACTGTCTGTGTCCGATGCCAGCGGTGCGTAACGAGCCCAGTACTGCATTGAAGAGGCAACGTCTGGACTGTACAGGCACAGATAAGCCAGTACGTGCCAGTCCTGAGGTGTGAACAGTGTGAACAGCTTCATGCCAATGGCGGGGTCAATACGCGCCGCCTCACGCCATAGCTGATCCAGCTCCACCAAGCTGTAATCTGCACCTTTATGCTGGGCGTGGCTGTCGAGAAAACGCTCCAACACCTGGCCGAGCCTGCCGCGATGAAAACGCTGGTTCGAGCGATTGGCCGGTTCTAGCTCAATTCTGTCCGTTTCACGCATTGGAGGCGCCGTACTCCTGGTTTCTAATTATTTGGCATTGCCCGCAAGGGCCTAAATCGAGAGTGCCATGAATACAACAATGCTCGCCAGCAACCCAACCTTTATCGTCGCCGGAATTTTCCTTGCCTTCGTGTTAATAGAGCTTGCCTGCGAATCGTTTCGCCAATCGTCAAGCAGCAAACGTGACGTGCTGATTGAGGTCATCGGGTCTAGCATAATGGTAGCCATCACGTTCCCTTTGGTGATGTGGCTAAGCGGTTTGATCTTAAATCAGCTTTTGCCAAATATGAAAGACGCGTTGGCCGGGATCCCGTGGATTGCCGGATTTGTGTTGTTTGTGCTGCTGGATGACATGACCCAGTATTGGTGGCACCGCCTGACTCACCGCGTCCCCGCGCTATATGCCCTGCATCGCGCTCACCACTCAGCACCTTACATGAGTATTCGCATCGTCTATCGTAATAACAGTTTTTACTATCTACTGATGCCGGGCATCTGGCTGTCCGGTATGCTAATTTATCGTAAGCGCGCCATAAAGCACACATTCCAAGCCGTCGGCTAATGCCTGACGCTGTGCTCCCGATCTCTCTCTGGAG
>NZ_JASJVE010000031.1:0-57442 GCF_036346185.1 Pseudomonas sp. 10C3
GGTGGGTGATGACGGGATCGAACCGCCGACCCGCTGCTTGTAAGGCAGCTGCTCTCCCAGCTGAGCTAATCACCCTTTGCTTCGTTGAGGCCGCGAAATTTACGCAGGTATCGAACCTAAGTCAATACCCTGCTTGAAGTTTTTTTAAAAAGTACCATTTTGAATCAATTGCCTGACATCGCTTTACCGAATCACATTTGCGAGTGCGTACCTATCCGCGAACAGATCGGCACATTCTGGTCATGCCGGTTTGATACAGCGCTTTCGCTGAAAACCTCAATCCTGATAAACCATCTTCCTGGTCATGCCGCCATCAACCACAAACTCCTGACCGGTGACGAACCCTGCATTTTTCGACAGCAGCCAGACCACCATCGCAGCCACGTCTTCAACCGTCCCCACCCTGCCCACCGGGTGCTGGGCATGGTCACTATCGGACAAAGGCTCTGCACGCCGCACTGACGGATCACGAGTATCGATCCAGCCGGGGCTGACAGCGTTTACACGAATTTCCGGCCCCAAACTGATGGCCAGAGCATGGGTCAACGCCAACAGGCCGCCCTTGCTCGCTGCGTAGGCCTCAGTGTCCGGTTCCGATTGTGTGGCACGGGTGGAGGTCAGATTGACGATGGCGCCACCGTGAGCGCGCAGGTAAGGCGCGCAATGCTTGGCCAGCAGCATCGGCCCACTGAGATTGACAGCCAGTACCCGGTTCCAGTCATGAAGACTCAAGCTTTCCAGTGTTGCGTTGTGTGGATCGGCAACGGCCGCATTGCACACCAGCGCATCAAGGCGACCGAACTGCCCCAGCACTTCAGCCACACACAGCGCCACTTGCTCTTCACTGGACACGTCCATGGCAATGAACCAGGCGTTTTCGCCAAGCACCTTGGTCACTTTCGAACCACGAACACGATCCCGGTCCGTCAACACCACCTGCCAGCCTTCGCTGATCAGCCAGGCGGCAATGCCCAGACCAATACCGCGAGCAGCCCCTGTGACCAACGCGACCCGGCCATTGCTGGCTGGGGCCGCTTCCACCGCCCACTCACTCACAAAGCCGCCAGCCCGCGCGCCAGATCCGTCTGCAAGTCGGCAACGTCTTCGAGACCCACCGCAACCCTGATCAAGCTGTCACGAATCCCCGCAGCTTCCCGCTCTTGCGGCGCCAGACGCCCGTGAGAAGTGGTGCTCGGGTGGGTGATCGTGGTTTTGCTGTCGCCCAGGTTGGCGGTGATCGAAATCAACCGCGTAGCATCGATAAAGCGCCAGGCGCCTTCTTTGCCGCCTTTGACTTCAAAACTCACCACCGCACCAAAGCCTTTTTGCTGACGTTGCGCCAAGGCATGCTGTGGATGGCTCTTGAGGCCTGCGTAATGAACCTTTTCGATGCCGTCCTGCTGTTCCAGCCACTCGGCCAGAATCTGGGCGCTAGTACAATGAGCGCGCATACGCAGACTTAAGGTTTCCAGGCCCTTGAGAAAGATCCAGGCGTTGAACGGGCTGAGCGTCGGCCCGGCGGTCCGCAGGAACCCCACTACTTCTTTCATCTGCTCGCTACGACCAGCAACCACGCCGCCCATGCAACGGCCCTGGCCGTCGATAAACTTGGTCGCCGAATGCACGACCACGTCGGCGCCCAACAACAGAGGCTGTTGCAGCGCAGGCGTGCAGAAACAGTTGTCGACTACCAGCATCGCGCCTTTGGCATGCGCAATTTCGGACAGTGCAGCGATATCCACCAGCTCGGCCAGAGGATTTGATGGCGACTCGACGAACAGCAACCGGGTGTTGGCCTTGATCGCTGCATCCCAGCCAGACAGATCGGCCAGCGGAACGTAGTCGACTTCGACACCGAAGCGCTTGAAGTACTTCTCGAACAGGCTGATGGTCGAACCGAACACACTGCGCGACACCAGCACATGATCGCCAGCGCTGCACAAGCTCATCACTACAGCCAGAATCGCCGCCATGCCTGTGGCGGTGGCGACGGCCTGCTCAGCACCTTCGAGTGCGGCAATACGCTCCTCGAAAGAACGCACGGTCGGGTTGGTATAACGCGAATAGACGTTGCCCGGCACTTCACCGGCGAACCGCGCCGCCGCATCGGCGGCAGTGCGGAACACGTAGCTGGACGTGAAGAACATAGGATCGCCATGCTCACCTTCTGGCGTGCGGTGCTGACCGGCACGCACGGCAAGAGTGTCGAAACCCACGCCGTCGAGATCACTGTCCAACCGGCCTGCATCCCATTCGTGAGCCATGCCGCCTACCCCTTCTTAGTTGTTGTACAAATCGATAATGGCACTGACCGCCTGAGTCTTGACCTTGGAGGCGTCGTTGCGCGCCTGCTCGATCCTGTTCAGGTAGTACTCGTCGATATCGCCGGTCACGTACTTGCCGTCGAATACCGCGCAGTCAAAGTTTGCGATCTTGACCTTGCCGCCGCCCACTGCATCGATCAGGTCACTGAGGTCCTGATAAATCAACCAGTCGGCGCCGATCAGGTCCGCAACGTCCTGCGTCGTACGATTGTGGGCGATCAGCTCATGAGCACTCGGCATGTCGATGCCGTAGACATTCGGGTAACGCACGGCAGGCGCCGCAGAACAGAAGTACACGTTCTTGGCCCCGGCTTCACGGGCCATCTGAATGATCTGCTTGCAGGTAGTGCCCCGCACGATGGAGTCATCCACCAGCATCACGTTCTTGCCACGGAATTCCAGCTCGATGGCGTTGAGCTTCTGGCGTACGGACTTTTTCCGCGCAGCCTGCCCCGGCATGATGAACGTGCGACCGATGTAACGGTTCTTGACGAAACCTTCGCGGAACTTCACGCCCAGGCGATTGGCCAGTTCGAGCGCTGCGGTACGACTGGTGTCAGGAATCGGGATGACCACGTCGATATCGTGATCAGGGCGCTCGCGCACGATTTTGTCCGCCAGCCGCTCGCCCATGCGCAGACGCGCCTTGTACACCGAGACGCCGTCGATGATCGAGTCTGGACGCGCCAGATAAACGTGCTCGAAAATGCACGGTGCGTATTGCGGGTTGGTCGCACACTGGCGAGTGTGCAGTTTGCCGTCTTCGGTAATGTAGACCGCTTCGCCTGGCGCCAGATCACGGATCAGGGTGAAACCGAGCACATCCAGCGCAACGCTTTCGGAGGCGATCATGTACTCGACGCCTTCGTCGGTATGACGCTGACCGAAGACGATAGGACGTATGGCATGCGGGTCACGGAAACCGACGATGCCATAGCCAGTGATCATGGCGACCACGGCGTATCCGCCACGGCAACGGTGGTGCACATCGGTCACGGCCGCGAAGACGTCTTCTTCTGTCGGCTGCAACTTGCCGCGCTGGGCCAGCTCGTGAGCAAAAATGTTGAGCAACACTTCCGAATCGGAGTTGGTGTTGACGTGGCGCAGGTCAGATTCGTAAATCTCCTTGGCCAATTGCTCGACGTTGGTCAGGTTGCCGTTGTGCGCCAGAGTGATGCCATATGGCGAGTTGACGTAAAACGGCTGAGCTTCGGCCGAAGTCGAGCTGCCTGCGGTGGGATAGCGCACATGGCCGATACCCATGTGACCGACCAGGCGCTGCATATGGCGCTGGTGGAACACATCACGGACCAACCCATTATCCTTGCGCAGGAATAACCGGCCGCCATGGCTGGTTACGATACCGGCAGCGTCCTGGCCGCGGTGCTGGAGGACGGTTAGCGCGTCATACAGCGACTGATTGACGTTCGACTTACCGACGATACCGACGATGCCACACATGCGACGCAACCCCTACTTAGTGGAACTGGATTTACCGAACACTTCTTGCGACATTGTTGACGGCAGGAGGTGTTCCTTGAACGGGAGATCAGCGGGTACGCTGATACCGCTGGCTAGCCACTTGCTGGACAACCCGAGAATCAGGTTTTTCGACCAGTCAGCGACCAATAGAAATTGTGGCATCAGTTTAGACTGCTGCCACCATTGATCTTGCTGTACGGGGCCCAGGCTCAACAGCCCGACCGCGACAACCACTAGCAAGCCTCCGCGCGCAGCGCCGAAGACCATACCCAGAAAACGATCGGTCCCGGAAAGCCCGGTGACGCGAATCAGTTCGCTGATAAGAAAGTTGACCATGGCGCCTACCAGCAAGGTGGCGACAAACAGGATGGAGCAGCCGGCAATCACGCGAGCTGAAGGTGTCTCGATGTAACTGACAAGGTACTGCGAAAGCGAGCCGCCGAACATCCAGGCAACAACACCGGCAATGATCCAGGTGAGTAACGACAATGCTTCCTTGACGAAGCCGCGTTTCAAACTGATCAAAGCGGAGATGGCAATGATCGCAATGATCGCCCAATCAACCGGGGTAAATGGCACGTTGAAGCCTACGGACGGATAAGGCGGCGTATTTTAGCAGAGCACCAGCCCGCCCGTAAGCAGCTATTACCGATTAGATGGCAGACTCAATTTCGCTCAGGCTGAAAGCGCACCACCAAACCGTTGAGTTTCTGCTGTTTGCTCAACTGATCACGCAAACGATCAGCCTCGGCACGCTCAATCAGCGGCCCGACAAACACTCGATTCAAGCCGTCCGAGGACCGAATATAAGCGTTATAACCCTGAGCACGCAGGCTTTTCTGCAACGTGTCGGCACTGGCGCGATTGGACAGACTGGCCAGTTGCACCGACCAACTGACCGACAGGCCATTGGCATCCACACGACTGGGGTCCGCAGCAGGTTTGGCGGGCGCCTGAGCCGCTGCCGGCTTGACTGCCGGGACTGGCTGCGTGGTCGCGACCGACGGGGTCACAGTGGTTATTGGCACAGGCACTGAAGAGGCCTTGGGCTGAGCAAGGTCTTCGTCCGTCGGCACAGGCTCCTGCGGCAACGACTGAGGCTCTGGAACCGCTACGGGGTCGACCTGCACTTGAGGCGTTGCCGGTGTTTGCGGCGTGGCGGGCACATCGACCGACACGCGACGCGTTTCATCCTGGCGCGAGAACAACATCGGCAAAAAAATCACCGCCAATGCAACCAATACCAGTGCACCGACCATCCGCTGCTTGAACACGTTATCCAGCAAAGCCATTTGCAATGTCCTCCTTGGCGCGCCGGGCCAGCCATTCCAAGGCCTCGGCGACGCAATAAAATGATCCGAACAACAGAATTTCATCTTCGGCTGTCGCTTGATCGCACTGCCCTTCCAGCGCGAGTGCGACACTCTGATAAGACGTCACGCTTGCGCCAAGGTTCTGTAGCGCGGTCTGCAACTCGCCAGCCGAACAGCTACGGGGCGTCGGTAAAGGTGCAACAGCCCACTCCTGAACGCTGCCAGCCAGTTCGGCCAGTACGCCCTTGAGATCCTTGTCCGCCAGCAATCCGAAAACTGCCAGGCGTTTGCCAGCCAGCGGCCGACTTGCCAGCCGCTGCGCCAGATAGTGTGCCGCATGAGGATTATGGCCGACATCCAGCAAAAGCTTCAGTGGCTTGCCATGCCAGTTGATCTGGCGCCGATCCAGACGACCGGTCAACCGCGTGCCGCACAAGGCTGGACTAATGTGTTCCGGCACCCAAGGAAGATCCAGCAGCATATAAGCCTGCAACGCCAATGCGGCATTTTCCATCGGCAGGTCAAGCAGCGGCAAGTGGTGCAATTCAACCAATTGGCCGCGCGCATCATGTCCCTGCCAATGCCAGTCACTGTCGGTCACCGCCAGATCGAAATCACGACCGCGCAACAGGAACGGGCAACCGAGCGCCTTGACGCGTTCGAGCAATGGCGCGGGAGGGTTGAGGTCGCCGCACAGGGCTGGACGCCCCTGACGCAAGATCCCGGCCTTTTCGAAGGCGACCGACTCTCGGGTATCACCCAACCAGTCAGCGTGATCAACGCCAATACTGGTGATCACGGCCAAATCGGCATCGATCAGGTTCACCGCATCCAGACGTCCACCGAGGCCTATTTCAAGGACCACCGCATCCAGCGCCGCACGCTCGAACAGCCAAAACGCCGCGAGCGTACCCATTTCGAAGTAGGTCAGGGAGATGTTACCGCGAGCGGCTTCAACCGCCGCGAAGGCCTCGCACAGCTGATTATCGGTGGCTTCAACACCCTGGACCTGCACCCGCTCGTTGTAACGCAACAAGTGCGGCGAGCTGTAAACGCCCACCTTGAGCCCCTGCGCTTGCATCAATGAAGCAATGAACGCGCAGGTCGAACCCTTACCGTTGGTCCCTGTGACCGTGATCACCCTGGGGGCCGGCCGGGTCAATCCCAGCTTGCCCGCCACTTGTTGCGAACGCTCCAGCCCCATATCGATGGCCGATGGATGCAGTTGCTCAAGGTAAGCGAGCCAGTCGCCCAAGGTACGCAGGGTCATACAGTGGCCGGTGCCGGCGGAACGATGATCGGTTCCAAAGGTGCGGCGATGAATTTAGGTGTCGGCAAGTTCATCATTTGGGCCAGCAGATTACCCAGACGCGGACGCAGTTCTTGACGCGGAACGATCAAATCGATGGCGCCATGTTCCAGCAGGAACTCACTGCGCTGGAAACCTTCTGGCAGTTTTTCACGCACAGTCTGTTCGATCACACGAGGACCGGCGAAGCCGATCAGCGCTTTCGGCTCGGCAACGATCACGTCGCCCAGCATCGCCAGACTGGCGGAAACACCACCGTAGACCGGGTCGGTCAGGACCGAGATGAACGGCAAGCCTTCCTCGCGCAGACGCGCCAACACCGCCGACGTCTTGGCCATTTGCATCAGGGAAATCAGCGCTTCCTGCATCCGCGCACCGCCGGAAGCAGCGAAGCAGACCATTGGGCAGCGATTTGCCAGTGCGTAGTTGGCCGCGCGGACAAACCGCTCGCCGACAATGGCACCCATCGAGCCGCCCATGAATGAGAATTCAAACGCGCAGGCCACGACGGGCATCCCGAGCAGCGTGCCGCTCATAGAGATCAGCGCATCTTTCTCACCAGTCTGCTTCTGCGCAGCGACCAGGCGGTCCTTGTACTTCTTGCTGTCGCGAAATTTCAGGCGATCCACTGGCTCAAGATCGGCGCCCAGCTCTGCACGCCCTTCCACATCGAGAAAGATGTTCAGACGAGCACGCGCACCAATGCGCATGTGGTGATTGCACTTGGGGCAGACGTCCAGGGTCTTTTCGAGTTCCGGACGATAAAGCACCGCTTCACAAGACGGGCACTTATGCCAAAGCCCTTCTGGTACCGAGCTTTTTTTCACCTCGGAACGCATGATCGAAGGGATCAGTTTGTCTACCAACCAGTTGCTCATGCTTTCTTTCTCCAGTACCGGTGACTCGATCGCGCTAGCGATTCACAGTCCCGCGTATGCCCTTGAGCTAATTCATGTGTACAGCGGCGACAAGCACTTCAGGGATCGGCATACCGCCGGACCTGCATGAACCGAACCTCGTCACTCGCCATTGTGACGACGCGCATCAGCGTCGTCGCTTATTCAATGTCGACCCGCGCGCTTATTGCTACGCCAGGCTTATGGACGGTGGCTAAACACTAACCGTCACATCAGGCAAACAACCTGTCAACGGGCGGATCAAGAACCCCGCACCGCGTGCATGAACGCACGGATCTTGTCGTGATCCTTGATGCCCTTGCTCATTTCAACTCCGCCGCTCACATCCACCGCATAAGGTCGGACCTGAGCGATGGCTTGCGCGACGTTGTCTGGCGTCAAACCGCCTGCCAGAATAATCGGTTTGCTCAGCGTGTGCGGGATCAACGACCAGTCAAACGCTTCGCCTGTGCCGCCCGGCACGCCGGCGACATAAGTATCGAGCAGAATACCGCTGGCCCTGGAATAGGCTCGGCAACTGGCGGCAATGTCGTCACCCGCCTGCACGCGCAACGCCTTGATGTAAGGTCGATGATAGCCATCACAGTCTTCGGGCGCTTCGTCGCCATGAAACTGCAAGAGATCCAGAGGTACGACTTCCAGTATCTCGGTGAGCTCGCAACGGCTGATATTGACGAACAAGCCGACGGTGGTAATAAACGGTGGCAAGGCAGCAATAATTGCACGCGCCTGCTCGACGCTGACGGCCCGAGGGCTTTTGGCGTAGAACACAAAGCCGATGGCATCGGCCCCGGCATCAACCGCGGCCAACGCGTCTTCTATACGGGTAATCCCGCAGATCTTGCTGCGAACGCCTGACATGCAGTGAAAACCTCAAGCCTTGTTCGGGAAAGTCCCGGATGTTAGCAAATGCTTTTCCGGGCGTCAGCCGCCAAGTTCAGAGAAACCGGTCAAGAAGTGCGGACCAACGTAACGTTCCGGCAGGGCAAACTCATCGTGGTATTCCACTTTCACCAGGTAAAGCCCGAACGGGTGCGCGGTCACGCCACCGGTCCGACGGACCCGGCTCTCCAGTACGTCCCCGGCCCATTCGATTGGCCGCTCACCGGTGCCAATGGTCATCAATACGCCGGCGATATTACGCACCATGTGGTGCAAAAAGGCGTTGGCGCGAACGTCGATGACGATCATTTGACCGTGACGCGTCACCCGCAGGTGATGCAGCTGCTTGATCGGTGACTTCGCCTGACATTGCCCGGCACGAAACGCACTGAAATCATGGGTGCCGACCAGGTACTGAGCAGCCAGCGCCATGCGCTCTGCATCCAGCGGGCGGTGGTTCCAGGTGATTTCCTGGCCCAGGTGCGCCGGCCGAATCGGATCGTTGTAGATGACGTAGCGGTAACGACGGGCAATCGCCTTGAACCGCGCATGAAAATGCGCCGGCATGACTTGGGCCCAGGTCACGCTGACATCGTGAGGCAAATTGATATTGGCGCCCATGACCCAGGCTTTCAGCGACCTTTCGGCCTGAGTATCGAAGTGCACCACTTGCCCACAGGCGTGAACACCCGCATCGGTACGCCCGGCGCACAACAATGAGACGGGGGACGCAGCAACTTTGGACAATGCGTTCTCAAGGGTTTCCTGAACGGTCAGTACGCCGGAAGCCTGGCGCTGCCATCCGCAATAACGCGAACCTTTATACTCGACGCCTAATGCGATTCTGGAAAAGCCGGCGGCAGCCATCTCGGCTGCCGCAGTGGTCATATTTTTCAATTTGTTACGCCAATATCGTTTTCGCAGTGGCGGCCATTATACGCACCTGAAAGCTGAGTACCACGCAGGCCAGCCTTCCTTTATAAAGCGCTCCGTGGCCATCGAAGAAACAGCGGTTTGCCAGCCAGCAACCCAACAACCTCTTCACGCGCTATCTGGTCGCTCTTTTTTCGCCACCCTATTTTTTGCAACAAAGTAACATTAAGGTACTCAAGCGCCGCGATTCATCTGTTCCAGCCAATGCTTGAGGTCAGCCACTTCAGCGTCATTGATCGAATGCCCCAAGCCGGGATAGGCATGAAACTGCACCGTGACCGAACCACTCTTCAAGAGTCGATCCGCCTCAATAGCCAAAGCGAAGGGCAATGTCCCATCGGAAGTGCCATGACCGATGAACGTGGCCGGCATTCCCAGAGGCTTGCCCGGTTCCACTTCAGCGCGCAGAGAGGGCAGCATCGTTCCGCTCAGCGCCGCAATTCCGCCGATAGCCTGCGGATGGTGCAGCGCAACGTAGTAACTCACCATCGCGCCTTGGCTAAAACCTACCAGATACACCTTCTTCGCCGAAGTCCGGTATTTCTGAATCGCAGCAACGACAAACTCGGCGATCAGCCGCTCACTGTTTTTCACCTGCGCGGTGTTGCCGTCATATTCACCGGTGCGATTAGTCTTGTCGAACCATTGGAAGACGCCATCGGTCAGTGTCATCGGCGCGCGAACAGACAGGTAAGTGTAGCGGGCAGGTAAAGATTCTTTCAGCCCGAACAAGTCATTCTCGCTACCACCATGACCGTGGAGGAAAATGACCAGAGGTTGATTGTTCGAACCTGGCTGGGTCTGTTCCAGATAACTAAGCGGCAAGTCGCGTTGCACAGCCTCCTCGGCATAAACCGGAGACGAGCACAGCAGAACCATCAATGCGAGCCACTTACTCATTATTAACGACCTGGGAGGATGAAAGAGGCTAAAAAGATTAGCACGTCGGGTACACGGTATTGCACTCAATGGCGAAGACCACACGTTGTAGGCGATCATGTTCAAGCCCGGTAAAATCGCCAACCGCCTTCAAATGTCGTACTTTCTGAGCGACACACATGGCCACTTGAACCCTGATGGAGTCGCTCATGCAGTTTCTCGAGAACGCACCACGCTTTCTGTTTTTTACCGGCAAGGGGGGTGTAGGTAAAACGTCGATTGCCTGCGCCGCAGCCCTGGAACTGACGGCACGAGGGAAACGCGTACTTCTGGTGAGTACCGATCCTGCATCCAACGTTGGCCAGGTATTTGGCATCAGCATTGGCAACCGCATAACCCCTGTACCCGCAGTTGCTCATTTATCTGCGCTCGAAATCGACCCGCAGGCGGCAGCCCAAGCCTACAGAGATCGCATTACCGGGCCTGCACGCGGTGTACTGGACGCCAATGTCGTGAAGGGCATGGAAGAACAGTTGTCTGGGGCATGCACAACAGAAATCGCCGCCTTCGATGAATTCACCGCGCTATTGGTGAGTGCCACGTTACTCCATGACTATGATCACATCATCTTTGATACAGCACCTACCGGGCACACCATTCGCCTACTCCAACTGCCTGGCGCCTGGAGTGGATTCCTTGAAGCAGGTCAAGGCGACGCCTCTTGTCTAGGGCCATTGGCGGGGCTCGACAAACAGCGTGATCAGTATCACAAGGCGGTTGAAGCCTTGTCCGATCCGGCACTGACTCGACTCATCCTGGTCGCTCGTGCCCAGAACGCCACGCTACGCGAAGCTGCACACACCCACGAGGAACTTGCGAGCATCGGCCTGCGCCAGCAATACCTGGTGGTCAACGGGATTTTGCCCAGGACTGAAGCTGATAAAGATCCCTTGGCTGCCGCAGTATATGCACGGGAACAAGAAGCCCTTGCGCAGATGCCGGACATGCTCAAGGCGTTACCCATTGATCAACTCCCCCTGAAAGCTTTCAATCTGGTTGGGATTGATGCACTGAAACAGTTGTTACGTGAGGATGACGGCGCGGCTGAAACGCTTGATCCTCCAACTACCTGGATTCACGCGCCCAGCTTGAGCGACCTGGTGGATGACATCGCGGCTGATGGCCATGGACTGGTGATGGTCATGGGTAAAGGCGGCGTCGGTAAAACAACACTGGCGGCGGCGGTGGCCGTCGAGTTGGCACACAGAGGATTGCCCGTTCACCTCACCACGTCCGACCCGGCGGCTCACCTAGCAGAAACCCTGGACGGTTCAATGGCAAACCTCACCCTCAGTCGCATTGATCCTCACGTTGAAACCCAGCGGTATCGCGATCAAGTGATGGCCTCTAAAGGCGCGCATCTGGATGAGCAGGGAAAAGCGCTTTTGGCGGAAGACCTTCGCTCTCCCTGCACCGAAGAGATCGCGGTCTTCCAGAGCTTCTCGCGCATTATTCGGGAGGCTGGCAAGAAGTTCGTGATCATGGATACTGCCCCGACCGGGCACACCCTTTTGCTGCTTGATGCCACCGGTGCCTATCATCGCGATATCGCCCGGCAGATGGCAGGTAGCAACACCCACTTCACGACGCCGATGATGCAGCTTCAAGACCCCAAGAAAACCAAGGTCTTACTTGTCACGCTGGCTGAAACAACCCCGGTGCTAGAGGCTGCCAATCTGCAAGCCGACCTGCGACGGGCGGGTATTGAGCCTTGGGCCTGGGTGATCAACAACAGCATCGCGGCAGCCAGGACCCAATCCCCACTGCTTCGTAAGCGGGCGACAAATGAGCTCAAGGAAATTGATCACGTAATCCACGAGCATGCTCACCGCTATGCCGTAATCCCGCTGATGGCTGAGGAGCCTGTCGGGGTAGAACGTTTGCTTGGATTGAGTGCAGCACTGTAGTTTTTCTGCTGTTTCTCCCCTTTACCCTGCAGTGCCATGCGCAGGACACGCCGCGATCTCCAAACCCCTTCCACGCCCAAACAAAACCCGGTTTGGCGGACGAAAGGCAACGAGACCGCGGCGTGGTTATCTGCGCCTGGGAACTGGCACAAACCTGATACCCGACTAAGCTTGCGCTTGCCGATCGCCAGCAGTAAACATCCACACTACACAGGCGTTTTTACGATGAGGGACAGAAGCTATTGGGTTGATTACGCAAAAGCGATAGGTATCATTTTAGTTGTATATGGTCACGTCGCCAGAGGCGTTTACAGTGCCGGACTGCCTATCGATGCCTATACATTTCGAATGGTAGACAGCATTATTTACAGCTTCCACATGCCGCTGTTTTTCTTCCTGTCAGGCCTGTTCTTTTACGAGTCGCTCACAAAGCGTGGCCCGGGCGGGCTGATCGTCAACAAGATCGACACCATCGCCTATCCATTCATCATCTGGTCTTTGTTGCAAGGCAGCATTGAGCTTGCACTGTCAAATTACACCACCCACAGCACCTCTTATCTCGATGTGCTTTCTTTTGCCTGGAACCCAAGGGCGCAGTTTTGGTTCTTGTATGCTCTTTTCTGGATCTTTGTTTTAAGTGCGCTTATTTATTCGCTGGTCAGCAAGGCTTATTCGGCACTGTTGCTCTTGTTTTTCGCTGTCCTGTTTGTGGTCAGCAAAGAACTGCACGCAGGGGTCATCGTATATTACATAGCCGGAAATACCGTTTTCTTTGTTTTCGGTATCGTGTTCAACGATATAAAGGATTTTTTCGAGCGGCGCTGCAAAGCATTGGCGATGGGCCTTGGTATTGCTTTTCTGGCGGGGCAATACATTTTTCACTTCGTACTGGGACTGACCTACGACGTCGTCGGCGTTACGGCATTAATGCTCGCGGCGGTCTCGATTCTGTTTATTGTGTCGTTGTCCATGTGCCTGGATAAAGTTCGCCTGGAATGGTTTATGTTTTTAGGGACGTCCTCCATGGCGATCTATCTGATGCATGTTCTGGCCGGCAGCGGTGCACGGATAATCCTGGTGAAGGTCGCCGGAGTACAGGCTGCATCCGTTCATTTGGCGGTGGGAACCCTGGTTGGCATAACCGTGCCACTGCTCGCCCTCACGCTCATTGAACGCTACAAATTAAACTTCTTCTTCGTACCCCCTCCGCCCATTTCTGCAACCTGCCTGATCGGAAGACTGAGTAAAAAGGCCAGCTCAACTTAAACCCTGAGTCACCAGGGGACTCCTCAGGGAGGATGCCCCACACCGTCCAGGACGAACCTGCCAAACGCCATAAACGCAAACGACCGCCAAGGCGGTCGTCATACGGTAAAACCAGGAGCATCGACTCAGAGCAAGCGCGCCAGCATCTCCTGTGCTTCAGTTTTCTGGGTTTGATCACCTTCGCCGACCACTTCGTCGAGAATATCGCGGGCGCCATCGTTGTCGCCCATCTCGATGTAAGCCCTGGCCAGATCAAGCTTGGTCGCAGCCTCATCCGTACCCGCCAGGAAGTCGAACTCAGGCTCGCCGTCCGCGAGAGCTGCGTCTTCTGCGGTAACGCCTGAGGCTTCGAACGGCTTGGCGATCGGTGGCTGTTCAAGGCTCTGGGACAAACCCTCCAGCTCGGCATTGACGTCGTTGAGTTCCGAATCGAAAGCATCGGGCGCTGCTTCAGCGTCGATTTCATCGGCCAACGACAGGTCGAAATCAGCCGGCAATTCCAGATCGTCCGCAGACGCATTATCGTCGATGGGCTGATCCAGAGTCGGAGCGTCATCAAAAGCGGGAAGATCTCGCAGGTCATCTTTGAGGCTCAGCAGGAAGTCATCCTCGGCACTCAACGAAGGCTGCTCCTCCGGGAGATCCAGGTCGAAATCTGCCAAATTATCGGACTGGGCTTTCTTGGCTTCCGTCTGCTGTTGCAACACCGCCTCAAAATTCAGATCGTCATCGAGCAACGCGTCGTTCACCAAAGGCGCATCAAGGTTCAGCTCGTCGCCCAAAACAGGCACATCATCAAGCGTCGACTCGGCCGGTTTTTTGATGATCGCAGGCGAGGCCTCTTCCAGATCATCCAGACTCAGGTCGAAATCCTGGTCGAACTCATCGAGATCATCGGACTCCGCGACAGGCGCCGACGCTGGAACCGGAGCAGGAGCAGGAGCAGGTGCTGGTGTTGGTGCTGGTGCCGGAGTTGCTGCAGGAGCAGGCGCTTCAGGCTCGTCAAGCATCAGGTCCTTGACGTAGTTGGCGTCAAGCTCGGCTGCCAGGGCCGCAGCGCTCAAACCTGCAGCTGCCACCAGCATCGTCGGATAGCGGCTTTTCAGTTGTTCGACTTCAGCGTGATTTTTGCCGGTGGCCACCAACTTGCGTTCCTGGCCAGTAAAGCCAGTGCGATTACCTTGCTCTGCATAGACTTCCATCAGTTTCAGGCGCAGGTCGCTGCGTTGCGGTTCTTCCTTGATGGCCTCTTCCAGAAGCTCGGCAGCCTGATTGAGACGACCGTTGGCAAGATGAACCTCTGCCTGATCAAGAACGTCAGCCGATCGTTCACGCACCGGCTCAACAGCAGGCAGTGGCACTGGCGCCAGCATGACGCTTGGCGGCGGAACATCGACACCGTCGAAACTGTCTTCAGGCAAATCCATGTCAGCCGCAAACTGGTTTTCTTCGGCCAGCGCCCGTGCCATACGTTTATGTTTGTCAGACGCTTGCCGAGCATTGCGACGTCGCGCCAGGAGCAGCAGCAAGAGCAGCGCAACCAAAAGCGCGCCGCCGCCCACCAACCCCAACATCAGCGGGCTGGCAAGCAATTGATTCAATGCATTATCTGCACTTTCTTCTTCTGCTGCTGGCGTGGCAGGCGCAGGGGCAATCGGCGCGGCATCCGACGCTGCGCTGGCTTGCGCAGCACCCGGTGGCAGAGCATCTTCGGGCGCAATCTCGCCTGGGACCTTCGCAGCCATATCAGCCGCGACCAGTTCAGCAGGTAGCGGTGGCACGGTATTAGCGGCGCCAGGTGCGGTCGCCCCCTCAGCCTGCATCTTCGCCAACTGATCGTTTTTCAACTGGATCAAGCGCTGCAACTTGTCCAACTGGCTCTGCAAATCAGTCATGCGGCTTTTCAGTTCCGCATTATCACGACGCGTCGTGTCGAGGTTTTCCTTGGCTACCGCCAGCTTGTTACTAAGCGCCTTGCTATCACCCGAGGCACCTTTGCCGCCCGCCTTGGAGCTGCCCGAGACCAGGCTCAAGTTATCCTGCGCGTCGACCTTGGAAGGTGCGGCGTCGGCACGAGCGCGACGGGTCGCATCAACCTGACGCGCGGCTGCGGGCAAACTGCGACGCTGACGCCAAGCCGCATTTTGCTCCGCCACCTGAGCGACGGCCTGTGGCTGAGGGAGCGTGGTGATTTGCTGCTGATCGGGAAGACGCAACACTTGACCGGTTTTCAGCCGATTGATGTTACCGCCAATAAACGCATCCGGGTTCAGCGCCTGAATGGCCAGCATGGTCTGCTGAACCGACCCGCCACTGCGCACGCGGGCGGCGATTTCCCACAACGTATCGCGTTTACTGGTGGTGTATCGAGCAGGTTTAGCCTCCGCGACCGTGGTCGGCGCGGGCGCCTCTACCGGTGCAGGCGGCGTTGCGGCCGGTGCTTGAGGCTCGGCGGGTACAGTGGCCGGAAGTTGCGCAGCAGCGGCCGCTTCCGGCGTGGCCTTCGGCGGATCGAGTAACAGGCTGTATTCGCGCAGCAACCGGCCGTTAGGCCAGAGCACTTGCACGAGGAATTTCATGTAGGGGTCACGAACCGGCTTGCTCGACGTAATCCGCAGAACGCTTTTACCGCTGGCATTCAGCACCGGGGTAAACGTCAGATCATCGAGAAATGCCTGCCGAGCAACGCCCGCCCGGGCGAAATCAGCGGATGGCGCCAAGCTCGGCACTACCTGCCCGGCATTCAGGTCTCGCGCATCAAGCAACTCGATCTCGGCAACCAGAGGCTGGTTCAGGGTCGACTTCAATGTCAGGTCCCCGAGCACCAACGCATGCGCCATACCGGACGACAACGCCGAAGCGGCAGCGATTGCTAAAACCAGTTTGCGAACCTGAACCATAGCCCATCCCTTGTTTGAATATTCCTCGGCAACCGAGAAGATAAAGTCTGAAAGCTAAAACGATTCTTGAATTGTTGCCAAGTATCTTTTACACAAGGTCTTTTATCAACAATTCAGCCACTTGCACAGCGTTCAACGCCGCACCCTTACGCACATTATCAGACGTGATCCACAGATTAAGTTCCTCCGGGTCGTCGATCCCTGTACGCACTCGTCCTACATAGACGACATCCTGACCCACGGCATCGCCAACCGCCGTGGGGTAATCGCCCGCTTCAATCAGTTCGATTCCCGGCGCAGCCTCCAGCGCAGCATTGACTGCCGCTAGATCGACCGCACCCGATAGCTGCAGCGAAACGCTAAAGCTATCGCCAAAAAACACAGGAGCTTGAACGCAGGTAGCGGACACCTTAAGCAATGGCATGGCAAGCAACTCGCGCAACTCTGTGACCAAACGCTTTTCCAATGGCACATGGCCTTGGGTGTCTGGCGTACCGACCTGAGCCAGCAGGTTGAACGCCATCTGCCGATCAAAAAAGCGTGGTTCCATCGGTCGCACATTGAGCAGCTCAGCGGTTTGCCTAGCCAACTCCGCCACCCCTTCGCGGCCCTGACTGGACACCGCAAGGCAGGCAGTGACATTGACCCGGACGACGCCGAGCAGCGCACGCAACGGCGCGATCACCACTGCCAATGCCGTCGCCGACGGGCTGGGACTGGCAATTTGATACGGCTTTCTCAGCGCGCCAAGCAGGGCCGCGTTCACTTCTGGAATAATAGTGGGCGCCTGCTCAGCCGGCAAACCGCCCGACAGATCGATCACCGTGCAACCCGCCGCTGTCGCCCGCGCTGCATAGCTGCGGGTAATGGCTGGGCCGGCGGCAAAAAAGACCATCTGGACTTTGCTGAAATCGAATTCATCCACTTCACGCACGCGCACGTTCTTACCCTTGAACGGCACCGAATGGCCCGCCGATTCGATGCTCGCCAATAAGTGCAGACTGGCCACCGGAAACTCGCGTTCTTCAAGAATCTGGACAAGGGTTTCGCCAACAGTACCGGTGGCGCCGATCACGGCAATATCAAAGGACTGCTTCATGCAAAAACCTCAAGCAAAAACGGGGAGCGGCACTTTAACCGTCGAGGTATCGACAGGCAATTAACCGCAGGAACAAAGATAGGTCCAGCGCTACTGACAACCCACTTCAGGGTTCGAGTCCGATTCGAAAAAATTCGCCACCACTCCATACGCCCAACCAACGCTGGCCATCTATTTCTCGCGTCACCGCCAGATCAACCAATTGATAGAACACATTGCGGTGCATCAGCGCTTCCAGATTGACCCGCACATGGACATAAGGCGCTGGTTCCTGAGTGAGCGGGTCAATTTCTACCCGTATCGGATGCTCGGGCCCCGCCTCGGTCTGATCCTCGACATTGGTGATGAAGCGCAAACGCTGATCTTCGCCCTGGCCTTCCACTTCAAGGCTGACTGCAACAAAAGGTGCGTCATCCACCCTGATCCGGACCTTCTCCACGGGAGTGATCAGAAAGTAGTCGTCGCCGTCACGGCGCATGATCGTGGAGAACAGGCGCACCATGGGCTTACGTCCAATGGGCGTGCCGAGGTAGTACCACGTGCCGTCACGGGCGATACGCATATCTATATCGCCACAAAAATCGGGATTCCACAGATGAACAGGCGGCAATCCCTTCGACTTGGGAATCTGCGCGAATAGATCGTTGGCATTGCCTGGACCACTCATGCCTTTCTCCTTAGCGACTCATGCCTAACAGACTGCGAGCGTAGTCCTCCAGGGGAGGACCAAGCAAATCTTCGGGCTTGGTGTTGCGCAGTGTCAGCAATCCGCCGCGGGTGTGAATCCGTGCGGTATCGATCAAATAGCGGGTACTGGTTTCGATCAGCATCAGCTGAATCACGCCGCTGTCGACGCCCAGCCGATCCACGGCTTGCTGGTCGTGCCATTCGTCAGTGTTGCCAATCCTGTCGTCAGCTTTGGCGAAACGGGTGTACAGCAAATAATGCGCACCCGCCGCGCGCGCCTCGCTCAAGGCCGCATCCAGACCAATCGGCGCTCGGGCCCGACGAACCATAGGGAAGTATTCGACAAAGCCGTCAAAGGCTTCTTCCGCCACAACATTAGGCCGCGGATAGGCATTGCCCGGGGGAACGAATGAGCCCTGGGCAATATAGATGAAGGAGTCTGCCTGTATACGCAGATTGTTCGCGCGACTCGTGTTGCTGTGATCGAGTAAGCCCGCATCACTCAACTGATCGTGAGCGCCCTGCCCCATGTCACTGACACTCATGCAGCCACTCAACGCCAGCAGCGTCAGTAGCAAAACCAGACTACGCATCATCCACTCCCTCGTGCCGGTGACGGAAAACCGGCGAATGGGCACAAGATGCAGCTTCCGCGCCATCAAGCAGTGTATGAGCGACGATGATGGACAGTTTTACGTGGGAACGCCGGGATGCGAGAAGCTTAGCCGCCAATAATTTTCATGATCGTGGCGCCGCCGGAAAACGCGACTTCCTGCTTGTCACCCAAGGCTCTGACCAGCAAACGCTGGAGCGCTGGCAGCGCTTCGTGGCGTGGCTTATCCAACAGATCGCCGACGTAATGGCGGTTGCTGGAGGACAGGCAACCGTGCAACCAGCCCGTGGAAGAAAGGCGCAAACGTGAGCAGGTACGGCAAAACGGTACGCTTTCGTTGGCAATCACGCCGAAAAAACCAAGGTCGGGAATTTGATAGCGGACAGCTGTAGCATCGACTGGCGCGTCGGCTTGCAGGTACTCATAACGCTCGCCGATCAATGCCAGCAATTGTTGCAGGCTGACAAACTGCTGCAGGAAGGCATTCGAATCGCTGGCCAGATGGCCCATGCGCATCAACTCGATAAACCGCAGCTCGTATCCGCGCTCAAGGCAGTAGTCGAGCATCGGCATCACCTGATCCAGGTTTTGCCCGCGCAGCGGCACCATATTGACTTTGATTTTGATCCCGGCAGCGCGCGCCTGATCCATACCGTCCAGCACGCTGGCCAGATCCCCGCCACGGGCGATCTGGCGGAAGGCCACAGGATCAAGGGTATCGAGAGACACATTGAGCCGACGAATACTCCCATCGACCAGCAATGGCAGCTTGCGAGCGAGTAATTGTCCATTGGTGGTCAGGCTGATATCGGCCAGCCCCAACTGAGCGACTCGCCCAATGAACGCTTCCAGCTTCGGGCTCACTAGTGGCTCACCGCCAGTAATGCGCAAACGCTCAATGCCCGCTGCTTCGATCAGATAGGCTACGCCACGCGCCATGGCATCGGCCGACAATTCATCCTGAGCAGCCACCAACCGTTTGCCGTTGGGCACACAGTAGGTACACGCATAGTTGCAGGCTGAAGTCAGGCTGATTCGCAAGTTGCGGAAACGCCTGCCTTGACGGTCAACGATCATGAGCGACTCCGACTAAGAAATTAGGCCGGTAAAACATGACTGAACATCATGTTTCAACCAACCCCGGAGCCCAGTATATTCCCGCACCGACGATCCCTGCATTCACTACCTGACGCTATAACGGTACCGAATATATCAGCTGCCTGGCGGGGTATCGGTATCACGCTTGCGCTTGTTGCCCATGCGCACGCCGATGTCCATCAGGAACTGAAAGAAGCCTTCCTGATCTTCCAGCACATTGCTCCAGAACGGCGAGTGATAAAGGGCCACAGCGCCATGCACCAGTGCCCAGGACGCGCAGAAATGGAAATAAGGCGGCACATCTTCGAGCTTGCCTTCACTGATCCGGCCCTCGATCAACAGGGTCAGGCGCTCGAAGTTCGACGCGCGAATCCGGTGCAACTCCTCGATCATCTCCGGCACTTGATTGCCCTTGACCACTTT
Source organism: Pseudomonas sp. 10C3 (assembly GCF_036346185.1). Classification (NCBI taxonomy): domain Bacteria; kingdom Pseudomonadati; phylum Pseudomonadota; class Gammaproteobacteria; order Pseudomonadales; family Pseudomonadaceae; genus Pseudomonas; species Pseudomonas sp. 10C3. Next base: position 20,093 of record NZ_JASJVE010000031.1, read on the forward strand.
TTCCTCCAGACGATCGAACAACCGGTAGCGTTGAGGATCGCGCATGCGGAATTCGAAGTAGGCGCGGGATAAAGCTTCCTTATCCTTGTCGACGTCGGCAGAGTGGAGCAACTCGTTCAAATCGCGCTCGTAGTCGAGCATCAGGCGCAGGTAGATTTCCGCCTTGGACTTGAAGTGCTTATAGATGGTGCCTTTGCCGATACCCACGGCATCAGCGATCATCTCGACGGTGACACTGTCTTCACCTTGATCGAGGAACAGCTTTAGCGCGGTATCGAGAATTTCTTGCTCGCGGCGACGAAACTCACGGACCTTACGAGGTTCTTTTTGCATAAGAAAAGGTCTGTAGGGGTCAAAATCGAAGCCGCGTATTATGCCTAACTTGCGCCAAATTGCACGGATCATCCGACCATGTCTACGTTTCTTGATGAATTTGCACAGGCCCCGGGTCTGCGATATTTAAACCACGCTGCAGTCGCACCTTGGCCAAAACGCACCGCGACTGCCGTCAGCCGCTTTGCCCAAGAGAACGTTTTACTGGGTGCGCGCGACTATCCAGACTGGATGGTGGTAGAGCAACGCTTGCGCGAACGCCTGATGCGCCTACTGAACGCACCGTCGACCGATGACATCGCCCTGGTCAAAAACACCTCGGAAGCGCTGTCATTCGTTGCGTTTGGACTGGACTGGAAAGCCGGCGACCAGATCGTTATCAGCGATGAAGAGTTCCCATCCAACCGCGTCGTCTGGGAAGCGCTAGCGCCCCAAGGCGTCGAAGTCATCCAGGTCAGCCTTAAAAACAACGATCCAGAAGCGGCATTGCTTGCAGCCTGCGGTGCTCGCACACGCCTGCTGTCGATCAGCTCGGTGCAATATGCTTCCGGCCTGCGCCTGGATCTGGAGCGCCTGGGCCAGGGCTGCAAGCAACGCAGCGTGCTGTTCTGCATTGATGCTATCCAGCAACTGGGCGCCCTGCCCTTTGATGTTCAGGCGAGCCAATGCGACTTCGCCATGGCAGACGGCCATAAGTGGTTGCTGGGTCCGGAAGGCCTGGGCGTGTTTTATTGCCGTAGCGAATTGCGGCCACAACTGAAACTCAGTGAGTTCGGCTGGCACATGCTCGAACACATGGGTGACTACAACCGCACGACATGGGAACCCGCCCTGTCTGCGCGCCGCTTCGAATGCGGCAGCCCGAACATGCTTGGCACCATGGCATTAGAGGCCAGCCTTTCGCTGCTCGAAGACGTCGGTATGGACACAGTGGAAAAAGCCATTGCCGAGCGCATTCTCTGGCTCGAAGAAGGGTTGAGCGCCATTCCAGGTGTCCGTTTGCATACCCCGAAAAACCCTGAAAAACGCGCGGGAATTCTCAGCTTCAGCCTGGACGGTATAGCGAACGCCGACGTATTCGAGCGCCTTAAACAGGAACAGGTGGTGTGCGTTCAACGTGGACCCGGCATCAGATTTTCCCCACATTTTTATACTGAATCGCGGGTGATCGAGGAGACATTGGCCATCGTACGCACGCTGGCGGCTCATTGAGAACTCAACAGAAGCGGGTGTATTCCAAATCTGTTTAAAAAATGAGCAGCTGCGACTGGACGTCCGTCAATCCTGACCAATACTAAGTTAGTTGACGCGACATCTCCCCCAAGTGACGCGTCAATGAAGGTGCCGATGGACCGAGCGCCTTTGTTTTACTCCTAATGGTCTTAACCCGGATTCCCCCCCAGAGCCCGGGTTTTTTTTGCATGAAAATCCCCTGCAGGGCAGCGCTCGAAAAAAGAGTGCCTAGCACTTCACGTGCGCCAGAGGGAACAGCCGCATAAAGTTTTCAGTGGTCTGCTCGGCGAAACGCTCGTAGGGCTCACCGCGCAACATCGCCAGGAACTCTGCCACTTCCCGCACATATTGCGGAAGGTTGGGTTTGCCCCGATAAGGAATCGGCGCCAGATAAGGCGAATCGGTCTCCACCAGTAATCGATCAGCGGGCACCTGACGTGCCACGTCTCGCAGTGCATCGGCATTACGGAAGGTGACGATCCCGGACAACGAGATATAAAAACCCAGGTCCAGCGCCGCCCTGGCCATCTCCCAGTCCTCGGTAAAGCAGTGCAGTACGCCAGCGTGCGGTAACGCAGCTTCTCGCAACAGGTTCAAGGTGTCGGCGCGAGCGCCACGAGTGTGCACAATAACCGGCTTGCCCGTGATGCTGGCCGCCTGCAGGTGCAGACGAAACGATTGCTGCTGAAGCTCGGCAGCCTCGGGCTCATAGTGGTAATCCAGTCCCGTCTCGCCAATGGCCACCACCCGCGGGTGATTCAGCTCATCCAGCAGCCAGTCCAGTGCAGGTGCCACGCCCGGCTGCAGGTCCAGCGGATGAATACCCACCGAACAATCCACATCGTCATAACGTTCAGCCAAGGCTTTGACCGCACCGGCATTTTCGGCGCTGACACCGATGCACAGAAAATGCCCGACGCCCCTAGCCCGTGCAGCGTCAAGGGCTGCATCGAGCGAACCTGCATGCACAGCGAGATCGAGACGGTCGAGGTGGCAATGGGAATCTACAAGCATGGCAGGATCGCAACTACATGGTATGGGTTGGACGGTCGGATTTCAGGGCTCCGGCCAGGTACGTTTCAATCTTGTTCCGGGCCGTGTTGTCGCCATCATTGAACTGGACACCAACTCCCGCCGCCCGATTGCCCTGAGCGCCCTTGGGCGTTATCCAGGCAACCTTGCCCGTCACCGGGATTTTTTCCGGCTCGTCCATCAGGTTGAGCAGCATGAACACCTCGTCACCCAGCTTGTAGCTTTTGCTGGTAGGGATGAACAGCCCGCCATTTTTGATGAATGGCATATAAGCGGCGTACAACACGGATTTGTCCTTGATCGTCAGGGACAAGATGCCGTTCCGTGGGCCTGGACTCAACGGCAAGTTCATTGCAACTCCTGGGGACATGATCCGAATAATAGGGTCTGTTGACGTTTGGTGGCGAACCGCGTTGCGATGCCAACGTGTGCGAGGCAAGGCGCGGGATGCCGCTAATGGTTGTTCCCTTGGCAAATCCCGCAACGCAGCCTCGCTGTACGTTGGCGCGCAACCCGAAGGGACGGGGCCCATTTGGCGCAGGGCTGCGTTGCTCGGAACTTATTTGGAACAACCAAACCGCGTTCCTCGCGCCTTGCCCTGCGCCAAATGGGCCTCCGTCGCGGTCGTCACCAAACGTCAACAGACCCTAGAGTCTAACCTTGTCCGGGCAAGCCTGCCCACTGCACCAACAACGCTTCGAGCAACAACACCCGGTTAAGATTGGCTTTGGACATGACTTTCTGACGCTGGGCCAGCACCCAGTCCTGAATACCTAGGACCTTGTCCTGAGTCGACTTCTGCGCCAGGTATTGCAGCACCTTACGCATATCACCCAAGCCGAGCCCCGTTTCATCCTGGGTCAGCTGATAGCGCAGGATCAGATGCGACCAGTCGCAGAACCAGTCGAACAGCAACAACAGCGGAATATCTTTCCAGCCCTCAGCCAACTGAGTGGGTGATTGCTGGTGTTTAAGCAGTTTTTTTACACCGTCCACCACCAGCGCCCGCTGCTCCCGTACGCCTTGAGCCTGCAGGCTGACTGCCGCCAAGGGGGAACCGGCGGCCAGAGCCAGCAGCTCGACACGTTCATCCTCCGCGCAATCAGGCAACGCGCTGGCCAGCCAGTCCAGGCTCATTGCCTCACTGGGCAGCGGACAGGCCTGTTGCACGCAACGGCTTTTGACCGTCGGCAACAAACGGCTCGGCTGATGACTGACCAGCAACAGCACGGTATTGCCGGAAGGTTCTTCGAGGCTTTTGAGCAATGCGTTAGCGGCGTTGACGTTCATCGACTCGGCAGGCTCGATCAACACCACCTTGCGACCGCCCATTTGCGCGGTCTGCACGACGAAGCTGACCAGATCGCGAACCTGATCGACCTTGATTGCTTTGTCCGCCTCTTCCGGCTCCAGCACGTAATTATCCGGGTGACTGCCCGCGACCAGTAGCAGACAGGACTTGCACTGACCACACGCGTCCAGCCCTTCAGGGCGCTGACACAACAAGCGAGCCATAAGGCGCTCCGCCAGAGCTCGCTTGCCGATGCCCGCAGGCCCATGAAGCAAGTAAGCGTGCGCGTGCTGGCTACGCCCGGCCAGTTGCTGCCAAAGACTTTCTTGCCAAGGGTAGGCCTCAGCCACGTTGAAGTTCCAGCAACTCGGGCAGCAAGCCATCAAGTGACTGCTGAACCTCAGACAGCGACAACGCTGCGTTCACCAGACGGTAGCGTTCAGGACTGGCGGCCGCACGCTTCAGGTAGGTACTGCGCACGGCATCGAAAAACGTTCGACCTTCCTGCTCGAAACGGTCGAGCCGCCCACGGGCCGTCGCACGCGCCAGACCCACTTCCACCGGCAAGTCGAACACCAGGGTCAGATCGGGACGCAGATCACCCTGAACAAAATGCTCCAGGACGGCGATTCGCTCATGGGACAAGCCACGGCCACCCCCTTGGTAAGCGTAGGTTGCATCTGTAAACCGATCACACAGCACCACTGCCCCGCGAGCCAGTGCCGGACGAATGACTTCAGCCAGATGCTGGGCTCTGGCAGCGAATACCAACAACAGTTCGGTATCGGCGTTCATCGGTTCATCGCTCGGCGCTAGCAACAGCTCGCGAATCCGCTCAGCCAAAGGCGTACCGCCCGGCTCCCGGGTCAGCACAACATCGACACCATGGGCGCGCAGGCGCTCGGCAAGGTATTCGCGATTGGTGCTTTTACCAGCACCTTCTGGACCTTCCAGGGTAATAAACAAGCCAGTCACAGGCAGTCCTTAATCAAATTCATTGCGGGCTCTGCTCGCTTTTGTCATCTGGCGTGGCAGTGGGAGCAGGAGCAGGAGCCGGTACGACCTCTGGCTCCGACGTTGGCACGGAGCCCGGAGCGGGAACAGGCGCCGGACTGGAACGATAGTCCGCACGTCGTTTGAGCTGAAACTCGCGAACCGCGTTGTTATGGGCGTCCAGATCAGCAGAAAACACATGACTGCCGTCACCGCGCGCAACGAAATACAAGCTGCTGCCAGGCACTGGATTAAGCGCGGCATGGATGGCTTCGCGTCCCACCAACGAGATCGGGGTCGGCGGCAAACCAGCGATGACATAAGTGTTATAGGGCGTTGGCTCTTTCAGGGAGGCACGGGTCAACTTACCGTTGTAACGCTCACCGAGGCCGTAGATCACGGTAGGATCGGTCTGCAACAACATCCCCATCTGCAGGCGCCGGACAAAAACGCCGGCGATTTGCGCACGCTCCTGAGGTACGCCGGTTTCTTTTTCGACCAGCGAGGCCATGATCAACGCATGATACGGGTCTACATAAGGCACGTCAGCCGCACGTTTGGTCCACTCCTCCGCCAGGACTTCATCCAGGCGGTTATACGCCTGCTTGAGCAAGTCGACGTCGCTCATGCCGCGTACGTAACGGTAGGTGTCAGGAAAGAAACGACCTTCGGGGAATACATCGGCGTGGCCCAACCTGGCCATCAATTCCGTGTCGCTCAACCCGGCCAGGTTCTGCTCAAGCTTGAGCTGCTTGGCCAAGGCCGCACGGACCTGACGAAAATTCCAGCCTTCAACCAGTGTCAGGCTGTATTGCACCACCTCGCCACGATGCCACAACCCCAGTAGAGCCTTGGCATTCATTGCGGGTGTCATGCGGTATTCGCCGCTGTGGAACGATTGATCCGACAGATTAAAACGCCAGTAAAGACGCAACCAGAAGGCGTCCTTGATCACCCCGTCGGCCTGCAAACGATTAAGCACGCCAGTAGGCGTGGAGCCTGCGGGGACGTCGAGTAACTGCTCCTGAGTCAGGTTCAAGGGCTGCTTCAGCGCTACATCCTGTTGCCAGACGGACAGGCCCAGCAGTAACCCTGCCAGGACCAGACAACCTTCGAACAACACCAATAATTTACGAATCACCGATCAAACATCCAGAAGCGCGCGAGCAATGCCCTGCAGTTTACGGGTGAGCGGGCCAACCGGCCAGTTCAGCCGTGCAACCCCTCGTACAGGCCACACGCCATAGACACTATTGCTCAGAAAAACCTCGTCCGCCTGCTCCAGATCGAGCCACTGGATGTCACGTTCTTCAGTGCCAATGCCCAGCGTCCGGGCTTGAGCCAGCAGTTCTGCGCGCATCACACCGGCCACGCCGCAACGGCTCAGGTCGGCAGTCAGCAGCACACCCTCCTTGATCAGAAAGGCATTGCTGTACACACCCTCGATTATCCGCCCGGAGGTATCGCACATCAGCCCTTCGGCGTAGGCGCTGTCCTGCCACTCACTACGCGCGAGCACCTGCTCAAGCCGATTCAGATGCTTGAGCCCGGCCAGCAGGGGTTGTTCAGATAAACGAGTCAGGCATTCAAACAGGTAAACACCCTGCTCGGCATGAGCCGCCGGATAGGCTGGCGCCGCGCTGCCCTGAAGGATCCGTCGTGGCTCGGCCATGGGTGCGGGTGCGTAGCCACGCAAGCTGTCGCCACGGGTGAGAATCAACTTCATCACACCCTCGCCCAACTGCGCAGCAAACGCCAGCAATTCGCTACGGATCAATGATTGATCCGTCGCAATCGCCAATCGACTGCACCCTGTAGCCAAACGCTGCAGGTGACGTTCGAACAGCAAGGGTCGCCCGGCCTTGACGGCAATGGTTTCAAACAAACCATCGCCGTAAGCCAGACCCCGATCTGTGACGGGCAGGGTCTCAGCTGGGCAACCATTGATCCAGCTCGGCATCAATCAGCGTACCGACGGAACACCAGCGATCCATTGGTGCCGCCAAATCCGAAGGAGTTGGAAAGCACGACATCGATAGGCATGCTTCGGGCCTCGTGCGGGACAAAGTCCAGATCGCAGCCTTCGCCCGGCTCATCAAGGTTGATTGTCGGCGGTGCGACCTGGCCGTTGATCGCCAGAATACTGAAGATCGCCTCGACCGCCCCTGCGGCACCGAGCAAGTGACCCGTCATCGATTTGGTCGACGTGATGGCCAGCTTGTAGGCATGGTCGCCAAAGACAGTCTTGATCGCCGATGCTTCGGCCAGATCGCCCGCCAGGGTCGATGTGCCGTGAGCGTTGATGTGCTGGACTTCATCGACATTGATCCTGGCGTCACGCAGCGCGTTGGCAATGCAACGTGCGGCGCCGGCACCGTCTTCGGGTGGCGAGGTCATGTGATAAGCGTCGCCACTCATGCCAAAGCCGATCAGCTCGGCATAGATGGTCGCGCCACGCGCTTTAGCGTGTTCCAGCTCTTCAAGCACCAAGGCTCCAGCGCCATCGGACAAGACGAAACCATCACGGCCTTTGTCCCATGGACGGCTTGCCCGTGCAGGGTCGTCATTGCGGGTAGACAGCGCCCGCGACGCACCAAAGCCACCCATACCCAGACCACAGGCAGCCATTTCCGCGCCCCCGGCGATCATCACGTCAGCTTCACCGTAGGCGATGTTGCGTGCGGCCATACCAATGCAATGGGTGCCGGTGGTGCACGCAGTTGCGATAGCGTAGTTAGGCCCCTGTGCACCCAGATGGATCGACAGGAAGCCAGAAATCATGTTGATAATCGAGCCCGGTACAAAAAACGGAGAAATCCGCCCCGGCCCTTGCTCATGCAAAGAACGACTGTTGTTCTCGATATTGGTCAAGCCACCGATGCCCGCACCCATGGCAACGCCAATGCGTTCACGGTTAGCGTCGGTCACTTCAAGCCCGGAGTTGCGCACGGCTTGAAAGCTCGCGGCCAAACCGTACTGAATGAAAAGGTCGAGACGCCGTGCCTCTTTGGGCGCCAGATATTCCTCAACGTTGAAGCCTTTTACCGAGCCGCCAAAACGGGTGGTAAAGGCCGAAAGGTCCGTGTGTTCGATCAGACCAATGCCACTGCGACCAGCCAGAATGCCCTGCCAGGAACTCGGAACGTCCGTGCCCAATGGCGACAACATACCCATACCGGTGACTACGACGCGTCTACGCGACACAGCACTCTCCTTTAATCTATTGACGACTCTCTACATCACTTCTAAAGAAAAAACCGCACGCCGTTATGGCAGTGCGGTTTTTCCCGACAGCAAGCGACGACTACAAACCATTACGCCTGGTGGGCAGTAACGTAGTCGATAGCTGCTTGAACGGTAGTGATTTTTTCGGCTTCTTCGTCAGGAATTTCGGTCTCGAATTCCTCTTCCAGAGCCATTACCAGCTCCACGGTATCAAGGGAGTCAGCGCCCAGGTCTTCAACGAAAGAAGCAGCGTTTGTCACTTCCTCTGCTTTGACGCCAAGTTGCTCGACAACGATTTTCTTGACGCGCTCTTCGATGGTGCTCATACCTTGTTTTAACTCCTAGTAGACAAATTCAGGCAGCTGGCCAGTGGGTAAGTGTATCGAAGAGGTTTTGCGCATTTCAAGCTCAATGCTCATCCCCCGTAACCACACCCGCCTTCCGCCTATTAATAGATTGCAGCTTTATAACGGATTTTAGACCGCTCGTATGACATTTTTTTGAAGCGATCCGTCACATTCAACTCATGTACATGCCGCCATTCACCGGGATTGTAGCCCCGGTAACGTAGGCTGCACCTTCAGATGCAAGAAAAGCGACCACATGCGCGATCTCTTGCGCCTGCCCCAAACGTCCCAAAGGAATCTGGGTAATCAATGCCTCACGTTGCGCTTCTGGCAGCTCGCGAGTCATATCAGTATCGATAAAACCAGGCGCAACCGCGTTCACGGTGACCGCACGCGAACCGACTTCACGGGCCAGGGCCCGACTGAAACCTTCCAGACCGGCTTTCGCGGCCGCATAGTTTACTTGGCCTGCGTTGCCCATGGCACCCACTACCGAGCCAATACTGATAATTCGCCCCCAACGAGCCTTGGTCATGCCACGCAAAACACCCTTGGACAGCCGAAACAGACTGTTCAGGTTGGTGTCGACAACGTCATGCCATTCGTCATCTTTCATTCGCATCATCAGGTTGTCACGGGTGATACCGGCGTTGTTGACCAGAATCAACGGGGCGCCAACGCGCTCCTGAATCAATGCCAGCGTCGCACTGACCGATGCATCGCTGCAGACGTCGAGCGCCAGCCCGAAACCTTCAATGCCGTTTTCCTTGAACGTCGCGCTGATACGCTCGGCGCCGGACTCGGACGTTGCCGTCCCGACCACGGTCGCACCGTTACGTCCCAACTCAAGGGCAATGGCTTGGCCAATACCGCGGCTCGCACCGGTGACCAGTGCAACTTTACCTTGCAGGTTCATGCAAGCTTCTCCTAATCAGGCCAATGCCGCACAGGTGGCGGCGAAGGCGTCTGGGGTATTGAGGTTGTAGGTTGTCACGCCTTCGGCGCAGCGCTTGTTCAAACCCGCCAGCACTTTACCCGGCCCGCACTCGACCAACCGGGTCGCACCATGGGCTGCCAGGAACTGGACAGATTCGACCCAACGCACAGGCTTGTACAATTGTTCCAACAGATCGCGTTTGAGGGTATCGAGGTCGGCCACCGCTGACGCGCTGACATTCTGTACCAGCTTGATCTGCGGTGTCTGCCAGGCAATCGCCGCGATGGATTCGGCGAAGCGCTCAGCGGCCGGACGCATCAATTCGCAATGCGACGGCACGCTCACAGGCAATGGCAATGCACGCTTGGCGCCACGGGCCTTACAGGCCTCAATGGCACGCTCGACAGCGGCGGCAGAACCGGCGATCACGACCTGGCCCGGCGAATTGAAATTCACCGCGCTGACGACATCGCCCTGGGCAGCTTCGGCGCACGCTGCCAGCACATCGGCATCGTCCAGCCCCAGAATGGCAGCCATACCACCCTGGCCCGCAGGCACAGCCTGTTGCATCAACTGCCCCCGACGCTCCACCAACTTGACCGCATCGCTCAAGGTCAGGCTGCCTGCCGCTACCAGAGCGCTGTATTCACCCAGGCTGTGCCCGGCGACGTACACAGGACGCAAAGCGCTTTCAGACAACCACAGGCGCCACAACGCCACAGAGGCTGTCAGGATCGCAGGCTGGGTTTTATCGGTTTGATTGAGTTGTTCTTCCGGCCCTTGCTGGGTCAGCGCCCAGAGGTCGTAACCCAAGGCTTCGGAAGCCTCACTGAAGGTGTCGAGGATCAGTTTGTGCTGAGCGCCCTGCTCGGCGAGCATGCCGAGGGACTGCGATCCTTGACCCGGAAAGACGAATGCGAGGGATGCAGACATTGATCAAGCCCCTAATGATTTGTCGTCGAAAATTGACGCCCGGCCAGGCCAGGCGCGAAACTCAAAATTAACTGTCCGTGAATGGACAGTTGGATGACTGACCAGTCACCAGCGTCACATTTGCGCAACTCGCGCCCGGAGACAGCCTAAAGCAGCCCCTCGAGACGCCCACCCAAGCGTTGCGGGAGGTTTTCCTGTATTTCGATCAGCGCCCGCTGAATCGCGCTCTGGAAGCCTTGCACGCCTGCGGCGCCGTGGCTTTTCACGACAATGCCCTGCAAACCCAAAAAACTCGCGCCATTATGGCGTGCAGGCGCCAGGTCCGCCCGCAAACGCTTGAGCATGGGCAACGCTAAAGCACCCACGACCCTTGTAAATACATTCTGCTGGAACAGCGATTCGATCCGTGCACCGATCATTGTCGCCAGCCCTTCGCTTGACTTGAGCAGGATATTACCGACAAAACCGTCGCACACCACAACATCAGCCTCGCCACGGTACACCCCATCACCTTCGACGAAGCCGATGTAGTTCAAACCCGGCGCAGCCTGAAGCAGAGTAGCCGCCAATTTGACCTGCTGATTACCCTTGATGTCTTCGGTGCCAATATTGAGCAACGCCACCCGAGGCCGGGGAACACCCAAGGCCTCAGCCGCGACAGCACCCATGACGGCGAACTGATAGAGGTTTTCAGCACTGCAATCGACATTTGCTCCCAAGTCCAGCAACTGGCAATAACCACGCTGAGTCGGGATGGCTGCGATCATCGCGGGTCGATCAATGCCTGGCAAAGTCTTGAGCACAAAGCGTGACAGCGCCATCAGCGCCCCGGTATTACCCGCACTCACACAAGCCTGAACCTGGCCCTCGGCCAACAACCCCAACGCCACCCGCATCGACGAATCAGGCTTACTGCGCAAAGCCTGCGAAGGCCGCTCATCCATGGTGATCACTTCGCTGGCGTTTACAACACGCAGACGTGAGCGATCCACACCGGAATGGCGAGCAATCAATTCTTCAAGAAGGGGGGCTTGACCGACGAGGGTCAGGTGCAGCGAGGGCGTAGCGAACAAACAAGCGATACTGGCCTGCACAATGCTGCGGGGACCGAAGTCCCCACCCATTGCGTCAATCGCGATGATCGGAGCGGACAAGAAATTACTCGTCAGCGCCCTTGTCGATCACTTTGCGACCACGATAAACACCTTCCGGCGATACGTGGTGACGCAGGTGAATTTCACCTGTGGTTTTTTCTACAGACAGAGTGCTTGCCACAAGAGCGTCGTGCGAACGACGCATGTCACGGGCAGAGCGGGATTTTTTGTTCTGCTGAACAGCCATAATTGATTAACTCCTAAACGTTTGGGTCACGCTTTAACTGCGCCAATACACTGAACGGGTTGGACCGCGTTACCTCGTCCACGCTCGGCTCGGACTCGTTAAGGTCCGCCGGCTGCTGGCATTCTTCCGGATGATGAGCAGGCACAATGGGCAAGGCGAGCAACAGCTCCTCCTCGATCAATGCCAGCAGATCCAATGGATCTTCGCCCAGTTCCAGCACGTCATAACCTTTCGGTAACGACTGGGTATTCGCACCCTCTTTCACCACAGCGTAACTGCATTCGCTGTGGATCGGCAGGGTGACCAGCTCAAGACAACGCTGGCAAACCATTTTGACCTCGGCGTCGATGGAACTGTGGATGACCACAGATCTGCGCTCGTCTCGCTCAAAAATGAATTTAGCCTGCACCGTACCGAGGTTATCGGAAAGCGGGTCGCAGAGTCTCTCCAAATCAGCCAGCAGTACTTCTCCCTGAAGAGTAGTGCCACGATCAGCTAATTTGCGCGGGTCAACGTGAGGTGGAATCGGGTCATTCAACATAGGCGCAGCATTCTAGGGACGACCCCCTCCTCTGTCAAAGGAAATTCAGGCCTTTCAATCTGTTGAAACTACTGCACTCGGCAATGCTGCGTTGAGAGCAGGCTCGAAATGCTCATTTACAGCCCGTAAACTCCGCTTTCTCGCCTTGCCCTACCTTAGCTCGCTACGTTTCAGCAGACTGAAAGCTGAATATTGAATGCTGAATATTGAATGACCTTTCATCTTTTGGAGAACAGTATGCCGCCTCTGCTACTCGCATCGAGCTCGCCCTACCGCCGTGAATTACTGGCTCGCCTGCGCCTACCGTTCACCTGCTGCTCACCTGATATCGATGAAAGCCGCCAACCTGAAGAGCCCGCGATCGAACTGGTTCAGCGCCTGGCTCGAGAAAAGGCGCTGGCGCTTGCCGACAACCACCCAAACCACCTGATCATAGGCTCGGATCAGGTCGCGGTCCTCAACGGCCAGATTCTCGGCAAACCCCATACGTTCGAACGCGCCCTGGAACAGCTGTCAGCAGCCCGCGGCGCCAGCGTGACGTTTCTGACCGGCCTGGCACTGCTCAACAGCCGTACAGGCCACTGCCAGGTCGATTGCGTGCCGTTCACCGTCCATATGCGCGATCTGGATCAGACCAGCCTTGAGCGCTATCTGCGCGCCGAGCAGCCCTACGACTGCGCAGGAAGCTTCAAGGCTGAAGGTTTGGGTGTAAGCCTGTTTCGCAGCACCGAAGGCAGCGACGCTACCAGCCTGATCGGCCTGCCCTTGATTCGCCTGATCGACATGCTACTGGCGGAAGGGATCGCGATCCCTTAATCGTTGAAATGAAGAAGCCCGACCAATGGCCGGGCTTCTTTGCACGTACCGCTGATTTCGTTAACGCAACGACGGCCCCTGGAAGCCCATCCACATCGCTATCTGGTTAGCCATGCTGACACCCAGCTTCTTGGAGAAGCGATCAAACGGTGACTCTTCGATGGTGTAATCGACTATTTCCTTCTCACCGATGATCTCACGCGCCACATAGCTGGCACTGCCGAGACCATCAACCAGGCCTAGCTGTTGCGCTTGCTCACCGGTCCACACCAACCCGGAAAACAACTCGGGATGGTCCTTGTCTTTCAGACGATCACCGCGACCCTGCTTGACGCTGGCGATGAACTGGCGATGAGTGGTGTCCAGCACACCTTGCCAGAATTGAGTTTCATCAGCCTTCTGTGGCTGGAACGGGTCAAGAAACGCCTTGTGCTCGCCCGACGTGTAGGTACGACGATCAACGCCCAGCTTGTCCATGATCCCGACGAAACCGAAGCCGGCCGCCGTCACCCCAATGGAACCCACGAGACTCGCCTTGTCGGCATAGATCTGGTCGGCGGCACTGGCAATGTAATAGGCACCCGAAGCGCCGAGATCGGTGATGACCGCATAAACCTTGATATCCGGCTTCTCGGCGCGCAGCCGACGTATTTCGTCATAGATGTAGCCGGACTGTACCGGGCTGCCACCTGGACTGTTGATACGCAGGATCACGCCCTTGGTCTTCGAATCCTCGAATGCCGCACGCAGACTGCCAACGATGTTATCGGCGCTGGCCGTTTCCTTGTCCGCGATCATCCCCCGCACTTCAATCAACGCAGTATGATTCTTGCCGCGAGAAACACCTTTTTCGACATCCATCAGCGGCGTAAACAACATCAACGCACCAATGAGATAAGCGAATGTCAGCAGCTTGAAGAAAATACCCCAGCGTCGTGAGCGGCGCTGCTCTTGCACACCGGCCAACAAGGTCTTTTCCAGCAGTTTCCAGCTTTTGTCGTCGGAACTACCGCCCGCGACTTCAGCTTTGCTGTCTTTCCATTCGTCCGACATGTTCAATCACCCTAAAAAATCAGCGCGCGCCCAACCAGGCGTGCAACTCTGGAAAACTCTCGATAGCCAGACGCGGCTCAAATTCGCGCAGCGATGCCAGTGTTTGCGCACCGTAACCCACCGCCACCGAATCCATGCCAGCGTTACGCGCCATCAATAAATCAAACGATGAATCGCCGATCATCAGCGCTTCCTCGGGTGCGACGTCACAGTGCCGAAGGATCTCGTGCAGCATCAAAGGGTCCGGCTTGCTCGCGGTCTCATCGGCGGCACGCGTGATCTCGAAGTAATCTTCCCAGCCATGTGCGCTCAGCACCCGGTCCAGGCCACGGCGCGACTTCCCCGTGGCAACTGCAAGCTGATACCCCTGAACACGAAACGCCTCGAGCGACTGCACGACACCCGCGAACAACGGCGAAGGGTCGGCCTCCAGCGCGATGTAACTTTGCGCATAGTGATCACGAAAAGCCGTCATCAGGCCCGGAGAAATTTCGGGGTACAACGTGCGAATCGCTTCAGGCAAACCCAGACCAATGATGCCCTTGATCGAAAAATCATCGCGCGCGGCCAGATCACTAAGATGCGCCGCAGTACGCATTGCTTCGACGATACGACCAATGGAATCGGCCAGCGTGCCGTCCCAATCGAAAATCAGCAATTTATAATCAGGGCGCACTCAAACGCTCCACGGTTTTGGCCCACATGTCATCGACTGGTGCTTGCAGCTTCAGCTCACCACCGTCGGGCAGCGGCACGGTCAGCATGTAGGCGTGCAAGAACAGGCGCTTGCCGCCCAGATCACGAATTTCACGACTGAAGTCTTCATCGCCATATTTGGTGTCGCCTGCGATGCAATGCCCGGCGTGCAGGGTGTGGACACGAATCTGGTGCGTACGCCCAGTGACGGGTTTAGCCTCGATCATGGTGGCAAAATCACCGAAGCGACGCAGCACCTTGAAAATCGTCAGCGCCTCCTTGCCCTCATTGTTGACCTCGACCATGCGCTCGCCGGACCGCAGGTTACTCTTGAGCAATGGTGCGTTTACGCGCTTCTGAGCCGTCTCCCAGTGGCCACGAACCAAGGCCATATAACGTTTATCAACACCATCACCGCGCAATGCTTCATGCAGATGACGGAGCATGCTGCGTTTTTTTGCAATCATCAGCAGGCCAGACGTGTCCCGATCGAGCCGATGAACCAGCTCCAGCTCCTTGGCGTCCGGACGCATCTGACGAAAGGCTTCGATCACCCCGTAATTCAGACCGCTACCGCCATGCACAGCGATGCCGGCAGGCTTGTTCAGCACGATCAGCGCCTTGTCTTCGTAGACAATGGCCGCCTCCAGGCGCTGTAACAACCCCTGAGCCACAGGCACGGGTTCGTCACGCTCAGGCAGGCGCAAAGGCGGAACGCGAATGATGTCGCCACCTTTCAGCTTGTACTCAGGCTTGATCCGACCTTTGTTCACCCGCACTTCGCCTTTGCGCAAAATGCGATAAATCAAGGTCTTGGGAACGCCCTTGAGATAGGTGAATAGAAAGTTATCGATGCGTTGACCGGCAAGTTCCGGCGCAACCTCAACCAGCTGGACGCCGGAGGTTGGGGGGGCAATATTCGTCATGCGGCAAATCATAACAATTTTTATGGATTTGAAGCACTTAATGATTACTGTTATAGTCGCGAACGTCGCCAAAAGCGGCCTGGCCAGCGGACAAACGGTATAACCACCGACCCTGACCATCGCAATTACAAGGACGCAAGGCCGTCCGACGGGGCTTTCGCTGGATAATGGAAGGTCTGGAAACGTAACGAGCGCAGGTGACATAAGGCCTGAAACAAGCCAGATCGCAGAGTTATCACTCGCCTTCGGAGCCCATATTCACGGCCAGTTCACAAAGTGCAGTCGTTTGCAGACACTCAAGCGAATGCTTCGGAAATAAAGCCTCTAGCAATGATGCGCGATCTTCCCTATCGAAGACCGCGGTAAATGCCAACCCGTTGCGGATTCTGCGCGCGGCAGCACCCGAATTATCAGGGATACGTGCGGGGTGGAGACGCACAACCATCGGACCGTGTAGCACTAGGCTTTATTCAAGACGCTTCATATCGTCCGCTGCCGATGGTTGATTCCTCCTCCTGACAAAGCTTTTGCTGACAGGGTGTCTTTTGTCACCACAGCAAGCAGGAAACGTCGTCGCGACTCCGACCCCTCTGGTCGAAACTCGTTAGACACTGGAGTGGCCAACCACTCCTGACGCGCCCTGACACCGACCGTGAGAAGTCGTGTGTGCCGAACGCCGTTTCCGGCAGCCCGGAAACCGACGGTACTACATGAAAAGAATGCTGATTAACGCAACCCAACCCGAAGAGTTGCGTGTTGCACTGGTAGATGGCCAACGCCTCTACGACCTGGACATCGAGTCAGGTGCGCGCGAGCAGAAGAAGGCCAACATCTATAAAGGCCGGATTACTCGCATCGAACCAAGCCTCGAGGCTGCCTTTGTCGATTTTGGCTCTGAGCGTCATGGCTTCCTGCCACTCAAAGAAATCTCCCGCGAATACTTCAAGAAAGCACCTGAAGGCCGCGTCAACATCAAGGACGTCCTGACCGAAGGCCAGGAAGTTATCGTTCAGGTCGAAAAAGAAGAACGTGGCAACAAGGGCGCAGCCCTGACCACCTTCATCAGCCTGGCCGGTCGTTACCTGGTGCTGATGCCGAACAACCCGCGTGCCGGCGGCATTTCGCGCCGCATCGAAGGCGAAGAACGCAATGAATTGCGTGAAGCGCTGAATGGCCTGATCGCTCCGGCCGACATGGGCTTGATCGTGCGCACTGCCGGCCTTGGCCGCAGCAGCGAAGAAATGCAGTGGGACCTCGACTACCTGCTGCAACTCTGGACCGCTATCAAAGAAGCGTCGCTTGATCGTTCCGCGCCGTTCCTGATCTATCAGGAAAGCAACGTCATCATCCGCGCCATCCGCGATTACCTGCGCCAGGACATCGGCGAAGTGCTGATCGACAGCGTTGAAGCTCAGGAAGAAGCCCTGACCTTTATCCGCCAGGTGATGCCGCAGTACGCCAGCAAGATCAAGCTCTACGAAGACAGCGTACCGCTGTTCAACCGTTTCCAGATCGAAAGCCAGATCGAGACCGCTTTCCAGCGGGTCGTCGAATTGCCTTCCGGTGGCTCCATCGTCATCGATCCGACCGAAGCTCTGGTGTCCATCGACATCAACTCGGCGCGCGCCACTAAAGGCAGCGACATCGAAGAAACCGCACTGCAAACCAACCTGGAAGCGGCTGAAGAAATCGCCCGCCAGTTGCGTCTGCGTGATATCGGCGGCCTGATCGTCATCGACTTCATCGACATGACGCCAGCCAAGAACCAGCGCGCCGTGGAAGAGAAAGTCCGCGAAAGCCTGGAACAAGACCGTGCCCGCGTCCAGGTGGGTCGCATCTCGCGTTTCGGCTTGCTGGAAATGTCCCGTCAGCGCCTGCGTCCATCGCTGGGCGAAAGCAGCGGCATCGTTTGCCCTCGCTGCAACGGCACCGGCATCATTCGTGATGTTGAATCGCTGTCGCTGGCAATCCTGCGCCTGATCGAAGAAGAAGCCCTGAAAGATCGCACGGCAGAAGTTCGCGCTCAGGTGCCAATCCCGGTGGCGGCGTTCCTGCTCAACGAAAAACGCAACTCGATCACCAAGATCGAACTGCGTACTCGTGCTCGCATCGTCATCCTGCCGAACGATCACCTCGAAACGCCGCACTTCGAAGTGCAGCGTCTGCGTGATGACAGCCCGGAAGCCCACACCAACCAGTCCAGCTACGAAATCGCTGCGGCTGCCGCTGAAGTGGAAGAAGTGCCGCCAGCCCCGGCCGCGACCCGCACCCTGGTTCGCCAGGAAGCTGCAGTCAAAACCGCTCCGCCGCGCGCCAACGCGCCGATGCCGGTTGAAGCCGTTGCCGTTGCACCGACACCTGCTCCCGTTGCTCACGAACCAAGCCTGTTCAAAGGTCTGGTGAAGTCGCTGGTCAGCCTGTTCGCCACCAAGGAAGAGCCTGCAGCACCGGTCGTGGTCGAAAAACCAGCCGCCGCTGAACGTCCTGCTCGCACCGAAGAGCGCCGTAACGGTCGTCAGCAGAGCCGCAGCCGCACTGGCCGTCGCGATGAAGAACGCAAACCACGCGAAGAACGCGCCCCTCGCGAGGCCCGTGAAGAACGCGCACCGCGCGAAGAGCGTGCCCCTCGTGAAGAACGCGCGCCACGTGAAGTGCGTGAAGTGCGCGAAGAGACTGCGGCCCCTCGCGAAGAGCGCGCACCTCGCCCGCCTCGTGAAGAACGCGCTCCACGTGCGCCGCGTGAAGATCGCAAGCCACGCGAAGAGCGTCCGGTCCGCGAACTGCGCGAGCCTCTGGATGCTGTTGCTCCAGTTGAAGCCCGTAGCGAAGAACGTCCTGAGCGCGCACCGCGTGAAGAACGCCAACCGCGTGCACCGCGTGAAGAGCGTCAGCCACGTGCCGAGCAGCCCGTAGCCGTCAGCGAAGAAGAAGTGCTGCCTAACGAAGAGCTGTTGCAGGATGACAATCAGGATGACACCGAAGGTGATCGCCCTCGTCGTCGTTCACGTGGTCAGCGTCGTCGCAGCAACCGTCGCGAGCGTCAACGTGATGCCAACGGCAATGTGATCGAAGGTTCGGAAGGCGCTGAAGAAAGCACCACCGAAGAAACCACCTCCGATCTGGCTGCCGGTCTGGCAGTCACTGCCGCCGTTGCCAGCAGCGTGATCAGCGCACCGGCCGAAGCCGATGCACACCGTCAGGCTGAACGTGCAACTGCCGCTGTAGAAGCAAGCGAAGCGCCAGCCGTCGAGACCCCAGTGGTTGAAGCGCAGGCCGCAGACGTTGCACCGACCGCAGCAGAAGCCGCTCCGGACGTTGAAGTCCAAGCTGTAGTACCACGCGAAGAGCCCGCAGCACCGGTTGAACAACCAGCAGCCGCTCAAGCTGAACTGTTCAGCGCACCGGTCGTCGAGCACGCAGCGTCGTACCACAAAGCACCCGTAGCGCCTGTTCAGGAAGAGGTTCAGGCAACTGAATCGCCAGCACTGCCGACCGAAGCACCTGTTGCACCGGCCGTCGCTGAACCTGTCATCGCCGCACCCGTGACGCCTGCTCCGGAAGTCAAAGCCGAACCAGCACCTGAAGCCGTGGTTGAAGCCATCGTTGAAGAAGCCCCGGCTCTTCCAGTCAGCAGCACTGGCCGCGCGCCGAACGATCCTCGCGAAGTGCGTCGTCGCAAGCGTGAAGCCGAGCGTCTGCTGAAAGAAGCTGAAGAAGCAGCTGCCAACGCTCCACAGGTTGTCGCTGTAGAACCGGCTCCAGTCGTTGCTGAAATCGAATCGACCCAGCACGTTGAAAGCACCGAACAAGTGCCGGTCATCGATGAGAACCTACGTTCGATTGAAGACATTGTGAAGCAGCACCCTGAAGTACTGGAAGAAAGCAAAGAGCCTAAACCGCTCGCTTAATCCCGACTGATGAAAAAGCCCCCACCTGCGCGAGCAGATGGGGGCTTTTTCATGCCTGCGAAACGGGTTTATCCAGCGGACGCGAAGGTGGTAATCCAGGCACATCAGTCAATCAAGGCGTGAACACCAACGATGCAGGTATATCGACGTCCCATAGCACGCCGGGGTCGTCGACCGGCACTTCCCGCACCCGCCCAGCCTGAAACAAGCGTTTTGCGCCCCGCTCGCCCGCCAATGCCATCAACGGCAGGCAAAACTGACGGCCGAATGCTACGGGATGACCGTATGCTCCAGCGCTGACCGGCACACTGACGGACCCGTCTTCCAGCGAGCCAATCACCCGAACCAGGGTGTCGGGCAAGATAAATGGCATATCCCCCAACACAACCAGCCAACCACGATGATCGGGCTGAGCGGTAACCGCCGCCGCAATGCTGTCGCCCATACCGCCTGACGCCAGCAACTCCACCTGGCAGCCATAACGCAGTCCCAGATCAATGACCTCAAGACGCCCAGGACGAGTCAGTAGCACGCAGTTATCCACAGCCCCTTTATCCACAGCCGCTTGCAAGCTCAGCAACACCTGCTCAAGCACCGGGCGCACAACACCGTCGCGCCCGATACACGGAGCCAGCAACTTATCCTGATCCGCACCGGCAACGGTCCGGTAGCGACTGCCCTGCCCTGCGGCAAGCACCACAGCACACAGGGTTGTGCTCAATGCGCCATCTCTGCGCTGAGGGGTCTTTTCTGCTTCAAGGGAATGCCGTTTTTAAGGGCCACGATCTCTGCCATCAGCGACAGCGCGATTTCTGCGGGGGTATGGCTGCCAATGTGCAGACCGACAGGCCCATGCAGACGTCCGACAACTTCAGCATCCATGCCCAGTTGAGCAAGATTTTCCCGACGTTTCTGGCTGGTGGCCCGCGAACCCAGCGCGCCCACGTAGAACGCGTTGGAACTCAATGCCGTGAGCAGGGCCATATCATCCAGGCGCGGGTCATGGGTCAGGGCAACGATAGCGGTGCGCTCGTCGGGCTCGATGGTCAACACGGCATCATCCGGCATGCCGGGCACGAAGCGCGCTTGCTGATCTTCCCAACCGTAGGCAAATTCCTTGCGCGGATCACAGATCAGCACGTCAAAATCCAGCAGGCGGGCGATCTCGGCGACATACCGTGACAATTGCCCCGCGCCAATCAACATCAAACGCCAGCGCGGCCCATAGATTGTGCGCAGGGTCTGCCCATCGAACGTCACCCCCTCTTCACGACTGGCCGGGTGCAGGCTGACAGCGCCAGACTGCAGATTCAGCTCGCGAGCGACGATCTGGTGATCCTCGCAGCGCTGCAACACCTCGACAACCCACTGCACATCGCCGACCCACTCTTCGGTCAAACGCAGCGTGCCACCGCACGGCAGACCAAATCGGGCGGCCTCATCGCGGGTCACGCCATAGGTCACCAGTTGCACGCCATCGCTGGCGTGCACACGCCCCTCCTGCAAGCGTGCGATCAGGTCGTCCTCGATGCAGCCACCCGATACGGAGCCGATGACCATGCCGTCTTCGCGCAAGGCCAGCATCGCGCCGGGTGGCCGAGGCGCGCTGCCCCAGGTCTGCACCACGCTGTACAACAGCACGCGATGCCCCGCGCGGCGCCATTCGAGCACGCTGCGCAGAACATTCAGGTCAACGCTGTCCATCAGACTTTGGCCTGTTTCGTCTGCCAGCCGTTGAGCTGATAGCGAATCGGCAGGCTGCGGATCCGTTGGCCTGTGGCGGCGAAAATCGCGTTGCACAAGGCCGGCGCAATCGGCGGCACACCTGGCTCGCCAACACCGCCCAACGGCACCTCACCGGCAGGCGTCACCAGATGCACGGCGACGTGTTTGGGCGCCAGCGACATGCGCGCAACTTCGTACATATGGAAGTTGTCCTGCTGAACCTTGCCGTCCTTAAAGCTGATTTCTCCCAGCACCGCGTTGCCCAGGCCCATCACGCAAGCGCCTTCGAACTGCGAACGAATCCGCTCCGGGTTGATCTGCGGCCCGCAATCCACGGCGATGTCGGCTTTGTGCACGATCAAGGTCCCGTCATCCTCGACCTCGACCTCGATCACTGCCGCCACATAGGTGACGAAGCTGTAATGCGCGGCCAGGCCAAGGCCACGGCCCTTGGGCAATTTACGCCCCCAATCGGCTTCCTTGGCGGCCCGCTCGATCACTGCACGCAAGCGCGCGGTATCAATCGGGTAACGCTCTGGCGATTCACCGTAATTCCACTCTTCACTGAGGGTACGTGGATCGATCTGCCGATCCGGGCCCAGGAGTTTGAGCTGGTACTTCAAAGGGTCTTGCTTTGCTTTGGCTGCCAGTTCATCGATAAAGCTCTGCACCGCAAACCCGTGGGGGATGTTCGATACCGAGCGGTACCAGCCCACACGTGTATGCGCCACGGCCTCAGGGTTTTCCAGGCGGACATTGGGGATTGCGTACGGCATGTTGGTGAAGCCCATGCCCAGTTCGAACGCACCTTCGTTCTTGACCCCCGGCGCAAACAGCGCGGTGATGCTCGGCGCTACGGTGCGGTGCAACCAGCCAGACGGCATGCCGTCCTTATCGAGGCTGGCCTTGAGGTATTCCGCCGACACCGTGTGGAAGTAAGAGTTATGAACATCGTCTTCCCGCGTCCATTGGACCCGCACCGCTTTACCGGGCATGGCTTTGGCAAGGATCGCCGCTTCGATCACGAAGTCCGGTTTCGACTTGCGCCCGAAACCGCCGCCCAGCAGGGTGACATTGACCGTGACCTTGTCGAAGTGGATGCCCAGACGATCAGCGATCCGCGTGCGGGTCACTTGCGGCGCTTGGCTCGGCGCCCAGGCTTCGCATATGCCATCCTGAAAACGGGCGATGGCAACCATCGGTTCCATCGGCGATTGCGCCAGATGCGGCAAGTAATACGAAGCGTCGAGCGTGCTGTGAGCCTTGCTCAGGGCGGCGTCGATATCACCCGTGCTGCGGACCACTTTGCCTGGTTTCTGCGCGGCAGCTTCAATTTCCTTGCGGTAAGCGACAGAGTCGTAATTGGCGTTGACGCCATCATCCCACTCGATTTTCAGCGCATCACGACCTTTGATCGCAGCCCAGGTGTTGCTGGCAATCACCGCCACGCCGCCCAGAGGCTGGAACTCGGAAGGCAGTGGGCTGCTCTCGATTTCCATGACTTTGATCACGCCTGGTACTTTCAGGGCAGCGCTGGAATCAACGGATTTAACCTTGCCGCCATACACCCGTGGCCGCGCAATAGTGGCGTAGAGCATGCCGTCAAAATGCACATCAGCGCCATAAATCGCCCGGCCATTGACGATGTCATCACCATCAAGGGCGCGCGTTGCTTCCTTACCGATATAACGGAACTCGGAAGGCTGCTTGAGGCGCAAGCTGTCACGGGCAGGCACGGCCAACGCACCGGCCGCCGTGGCCAACTCGCCATAGCCCAACTCACGGCCTGTCGGCCTGTGGATAACTTTATGCAGCTGCGCGTGGCATTCGGCCAATGGCACTTTCCATTGATCGGCAGCGGCTTGTTCGAGCATGGTCCGCGCGGCAGCACCACAGCGGCGCATGGGCTCATACCAGTGGCGCATGCTGCGCGAACCGTCGGTGTCCTGGTTGCCGAAGCGTACCTCGTCACCGGGTGCCTGCTTGACCTTGACCCGCGTCCAATCGGCTTCCAGTTCGTCCGCGACCACCATGCTCAGGCTGCTGCGAATACCCTGACCCATTTCGGAACGGTTGCACGTCACTGTCACAGTGCCGTCGGCATCGATGCTGACGTAGACCTTCGGGTCATCGATCCAGCCATGCGGCATGCCGTCGGCGCCGAACTTCTTCTCATCGGCGAAAGCATCCTGCCAACCCCAACTGGCAGCCAGTACCAGCGCGCTGGTTGCGCCGACACCTTTAAGGAAGCCGCGACGGCTCAAATTATTCAGGGCGAAATCGTTCAGGGACTGGCTCATGCCTTGGCCTCCTTCAGGTGAGTCGCGGCCTGATGGATCGCGGTTTTGATCCGGTTATAGGTACCGCAACGGCAGATGTTGCCAGCCATATAGTCTTCAATCTGGGCATCGCTAGGTGCCGGATTGCTCTTGAGCAAGGCGGTCGCGGACATGATTTGCCCACCCTGACAGAAGCCGCATTGGGCCACGCCATTATCGAGCCAGGCTTGCTGTACCACTTGACCGACAGGATCGCTGTGCAAGTTATCGATGGTGGTGACCGGCTGACCGGCCACGCTGCCAATAGGGGTGACACATGAGCGCGCCGGCTCACCATTGATGTGGATGGTGCAGGCACCACACACGCCCATGCCACAGCCGAATTTGGTCCCGGTGTAACCCGCGATGTCCCGGATAGCCCACAGCAGCGGCATATCCTCAATCGCATCCAATTGGTGATCTTTTCCATTGAGATTCAAGGTAATCATGGAGCACGCCGCCTATTTATCAGGGGTTCGAGACGAGCGATCTTTCTCTGGATTCAGCTCTTTGGCTGAGGCAGATCGGCTCAGGCTAATACAGGACCGTGTCGCACAGCCCCTCGGTTCGGATGCATCAAAAAGTCGCTCGCGTTGCATATATCGATAGCAAGCTAACTAAAAAGCGTTTAAGCGAACGAGTCCGCCTCAGGGATTCTGATGGTTCTAATGAAACAGGAGCAAAGCGAGGATAAAGAATAGCCCTAAAAACAACCGAACCTTAGTAAAGGTTCGGCTCCATTTCCAATTGCACGTTATAGCGCTGAGCGATGTCATTTTGAATACGTTGCGCCAGGTTCAGCAGCTGCAACCCGGTGGCATTGCCATAATTGACCAACACCAGTGACTGCAGGCGATGTACCCCCGCCCCGTTGCCCGCGTCGCGATACCCTTTCCACCCCGCGTGCTCGATCAACCAGCCTGCGGCCAGCTTCACTTGACCATCAGCCTGTGGATAAGCAGTCAGACCCGGATATTGGCGCTTCAGTTCAGCCGCCAACGAAGCGGGTACCAATGGATTTTTGAAAAAACTGCCCGCATTGCCCAAGACGGCCGGGTCCGGCAGTTTTTCGCTGCGGATCGCACAGATCGCCAGACTGACATCCTTGGGCGTCGGCTGAACGATGCCCTGTTCATCCAGACGCTGACGTACAGGCCCGTATTCCAGATGCAGGTGCGCCGCGCGACTCAGTAAAAAGCGCACGCGCAGAATCACCCAGTGCCCCGTGTCGCGCTTGAACACGCTGTCGCGGTAAGCGAAAGCGCAGTCGCCAAGGGAAAACTCACGCAGCTCACCTGTCTGGCGGTCCAGCGCAGTCAGGCTGTGGAATACATCCTTGATTTCGACACCATAGGCACCAATGTTCTGCATCGGCGCAGCGCCCACGGTGCCAGGAATCAGGCTGAGGTTTTCCAGGCCGGACAGGCCCTGCTCAAGGCTCCACAGCACAAAGGGATGCCAAGCCTCACCCGCCTCGGCTTCCACGATGACCTGCTCGCCATCGTCGGCAAGTAGACGAACGCCGCGACTGGTCATGCGCAGCACCAGTGCCTGAATATCGGCCGTCAGCAACAGATTGCTGCCGCCGCCAATGACCAGCAATGGCAGCCCGTGTTCAGCCGAAAACGCCAATGCCTGGCGCACCTCATCGTCGTTGTGGGCTTCGGCGAACGCTTTGGCGCTCACGTCCACGCCAAAGGTGTTGAACGGCTTGAGGGAAACCGCGGACTGCACCTGCAAGGCCATCAAACCTCCAGCAAGCGGCGCACGCGCTCAAGGTCTTCAGCGGTGTCGACACCGGCTGGCGGCGCTTCCACTGCATCGGCGACGTGAATACGCACGCCATGCCACAGGGCACGCAGTTGCTCCAGGCTCTCTGTATCTTCCAGCCAGCACGGGCCCCAACTGACGAAGTCGTGAAGGAAACCCGCACGGTAGGCGTAGATCCCGATATGTCGGCGATACGGGACGCCGGCCGGCAACTGATCGCGATCCTTGGCCAGGGCGTCACGCGCCCACGGCAATGGTGCGCGACTGAACGTCAGGGCCAGGCCATTGAGATCAGCCACGACTTTGACCACGTTCGGATTAAACAGGCTGGCCACATCGTCGATCGGTTCGGCCAGGGTCGACATCCGCGCTTCCGGGTGTGCCGCCAGGTTGTCCGCCACTTGATCGATCACCGCAGGCGGGATCATCGGCTCATCACCCTGCACGTTGACCACGATGGCGTCGTGCGCCAGGCCCAGTTGAGCGGCGACTTCGGCCAGGCGGTCGGTACCGGAGTTGTGGTCGTCACGGGTCAGCAGCACTTCGGCGCCAAAAGCACGGCAAGCCTCGACGATGCGCGCATCATCAGTGGCCACTACCACGCGCTCAGCGCTGCTTTTACGCGCCTGTTCCCAGACGTGCTGGATCATCGGCTTGCCAGCGATCATTTTCAGGGGCTTGCCGGGGAAACGGCTGGAGCCGAAACGCGCCGGAATAACAACCGTGAACGCTGCAGTCATTTATCCAGACGCTCTTCGGTGGACAGGGTGCGCGCTTCGCTTTCCAGCATCACCGGAATGCCATCACGAATCGGATAGGCCAGGCCAGCGCCTTTGCTGATCAGCTCGGTTTTGTCGGCGCTGAGCTTGAGCGGCCCTTTGCAGATCGGGCAAGCGAGGATGTCGAGCAATTTGGTGTCCATAAAAAATCCTGTGGTGTTGCTGTTATTTACGGAGAAAGTGGCGAAATGGGCAACAGGCGTAACAACTGCGAATCGAACCAACTGACGAAGGCGGCTGAAGGCTGCGCATCCACAGCCAGATACCACCAATCGTCAGCGGCAAAGGTCCGGCACTTCACGGCATCCTTCTCGGTCATGATCAGCGGCAACGACGGTGTGAACGTCAACGCCTGCGCGCTGTAGACTGCATGATCGGCGAACGCGTGGGGAACAGGCTGCCAGTGTAGCCCTTCGAGGGTGTTGAAGAAACGTTGTGGATTGCCAATTCCTGCCACCGCATGCAGCGCTTGTCCGACCGGAAAGTGATCCAGCGGCAGACGCTTGCCGCTACGCAGGTTGACCAGGGCGGTGGGCTTGAGAACGAATGCGAAACCGTCCTCGCGGTCGCTGGCGGCGCCGTTATAAAGCACCGCATCGACGCTGTTCAGGCGCTCCATCGGTTCGCGCAAGGGGCCTGCGGGCAGGCAGCGGCGATTACCCAGGCCGCGAACGGCATCGATCAACACCAGTTCAAGATCCCGGGCCAGACGATAATGTTGCAGGCCATCGTCGCTCAGGATCAGGTCCAGCGGCTCGGCATCGAGCAAGGCACGCACGGCACGACTGCGGTCCGGGTCGATCATCAGGGCTACGCCGCTGCGCTGCACGATCAACAACGGTTCGTCACCGGCCTCACTGGCACTTTGCCCGACACGGACCCGCCACGGGAAACTCGGCGGTGTAGCGCCGTACCCACGGCTGACCACCCCGACCCGCAGACCCTGGTTGCGACAATGCTCGATCAACCACAGGATCATCGGCGTTTTGCCGGTACCGCCCACCGTGACGTTACCCACCACCAGCACCGGGACCGACGCCTTATAGATGTCGCCTTCACCGGCCAGGAAGCGCGCCCGTTTTTTCTGCACCACTCGCCGGTACACCCATTCCAGCGGGCGTAACAGACCAAGTGCAGGATGGCCGGTATACCAAGCATTAAGTAAACGGTCGGTCAGCGCCATCAGTTAGCCGTTGGCGCCTCGACGGTGGTCATGCGCAGGTGGCTGAAACCCAGCTTGCCCGCTGCATCCATCGCGGTGATAACGGCTTGGTGAGGGGTTTTGCCGTCGGCGCTGATCGAGAGCGGCAGTGTTGTATCACCAGCCGACTCCTTCTGCAGCGCGTCGATCAGCGTTGGCAGATCATTCTTGGGCAGCAACCGGTTGTTCAACGAATAGACGCCATCGGCACTGATTGCGATGTCCAGGTGTTTAAGTTCTGAATCGGCTTCCGGAGTGCCGGTGACCGCTTGCGGCAATTCGACGCGCAACTGGGTCTC
The DNA here is from genome assembly GCF_036346185.1 of Pseudomonas sp. 10C3. NCBI lineage: Bacteria > Pseudomonadati > Pseudomonadota > Gammaproteobacteria > Pseudomonadales > Pseudomonadaceae > Pseudomonas > Pseudomonas sp. 10C3. Next base: position 47,790 of record NZ_JASJVE010000031.1, read on the forward strand.
ACGGGTAAACGTGGTGGTGACAACGAAGAACAGCAGCAGGATAAACACCACGTCGATCAACGACACGAGGTTGATGTCGATGATCTCCCGCGGTTTACGGCGGCGGAATTTCACGCTTTACCCTCGGTCAGATCGACGTCACGGTCGCCCTGCACCACTTCGACCAGCTTGATCGCTTCCTGCTCCATGCCCACCACCAGTTCATCGACCCGACTTTGCAGGAACCGGTGGAAAAAGATGGCAGGAATACCGACCATCAGGCCGGAAGCGGTACAGATCAGCGCTTTGGATATACCGCCGGCCAGTATCGCCGCATTGGTGGTCATGCCTGAGTTCACGAACGAACCAAAGATATCGATCATGCCCAGCACCGTCCCCAGCAAACCGAGCAACGGCGCCATGGCAGCAATGGTGCCCAAGGCACTCAGGTAACGCTCGAGTTCATGAATGACCCGCGCCGCAGCCTCTTCGATGCACTCTTTCATGATCTCGCGACCATGTTTGGAGTTCGCCAGACCCGCCGCGAGAATCTCGCCCAGCGGTGAGTCGGCGCGCAGCTCTTTGAGCTTGTCGCTATTAAGTTGCTTGTCTTTGATCCAGCGCCACACCTGACCGAGCAAATGCGGCGGGGTGATGCGGCTGGCACGCAACGTCCAGAGCCGCTCGATAATGATCGCGACAGCAGCGATGGAACTCAGAATGATTGGCAGCATCATCCAACCGCCTGACTTGACCAGTTCCCACACAGTGACGACCCCTTGAAAAAAGTGGCGTCACTCTACCATAGGGCCGCCCGCACGCCGAACCCCGCGATGAATAACCGCCCTGATCAATCGCGCCAGAAGCGCCGTCGGGCACGCTCTCCTTGCGCCTCACCGAATACCCCCAGTTGCAGACGAATCGCGCCCAGTTCGGCGCTGTCATAAGACTGCACGGCCAAGGCTGCATAGCGCGCCATTACCTGCGGGTGCGGGTGCCCGAATGCATTGTTGCGTCCACGGGAGATCAATACTCCTTCAGGCGCCACCGCCTTGAGAAACGCCGTGGATGAGGAACTGCGGCTCCCATGATGCGGCGCCTGCAACCAATGCGCGCGAACATCGAACCCGCTGCCGAGCACGGCACGTTCGGCTCCGGCTTCAATATCGCCAGTCAACAACAAACGCTCACCATTGGCCTCGACCCGCAGTACGCAGGAAGCCTCGTTACTCTCTGTCGCGTGTTTCCAACGCCAGGTCGAGAAATGCACACCATCCCACTGCCATTGCTCACCGTTCTGACAGGACTGAGCCTGCAAGAGTGGCGGCAACTTGGCTACCTCGCCAGCCAGTACGCGGGCAACAGGCAAGCTTTTATAGACGGCCTGCGCCCCACCCGCATGGTCGGCATGCGCATGACTGATCAACATCAAATCGAGCTGGCGTACGCCGGTCTTGCGTATCGACGGCAGCACCACGCGCTGGCCAATATCGAAATCACCGAAGCGCGGGCCTGCGTCATACAGCAGCGTGTGCTGGCGCGTCCGCAACACAATCGCCAGGCCCTGCCCCACATCCAGCTGCATCACCTCGGCCTGACCATAGGGCACGCTCTTCACTGGCGGGAACACGCACAGCAGCAACAGCGGCCAGCCCAACAGACGCAATGGCACGCCCTTGGGCAGCAGCAACAAGACGCCGCCAAGCATGCTCAGCCACCACGCCCACCACGGCACCGCACTGCCGATCCAGGCCGGGACCCACCCAGCGACCCACGCCAACCCCTGAAACAGCCACCCCAGCAGACCTCCAGCCAGCCACAGCAAACCCTCGCCAATACCGGGCACCGGCAATAACACGGTGCCGAGCAGCGCCAGCGGCAACACGACGACGCTGATCCATGGCACCGCGAGCAAATTGGCCAATGGCCCGCTGAGACTGACCGGCAGGTTCAACGCGAGCACTACCGGGAGCAACCCGATGGCGATCAACCATTGCGCACGGGTCCAGCTTTGCAGCCAGCTCCAGGCGCCCAGACGACCACTGAATACCAGAATCAGGATCGCGACGGCGGCAAAGGACAACCAAAAACCGGGTTGCAAACTGACCAGCGGTTCGACGACCAGTACCGCGTTGAGTGACAACAACAAGGGCCACCACACACCCAGGTGACGGAAGCGCAGACGCCAGAGCAGGACCATACCGATCATCGTGCAGGCTCGGCGCACCGGCACTTCAAAACCAGCCAGCAAGCCGTAACCGAGCGCTGCGGCAAACGCCAGGCCACACGCACAGGGCAACCACGGCAAACGGCGCGGCCACAGCCCCCAACGCGCCAGCCCGGCGACCAGCGCGTAAATCAACCCGGCCAGTAACCCGATGTGCTGGCCCGAGATCACCAGCAGATGCACAGTGCCGGTGTCCTGCAGCACTTGCCAATCAGCCGGCGTCAGCCCTGAATCGTCGCCCAGCACCAGCGCTGCCAGCCCGCCTTGACGTCCTTGTGCATCGACTGCCAGCAACCGCTGACGCACCGCATCGCGCCAGGCTGAACGCGCAGGCGCGAGCAATTGCCCATCCGCCACGGTACCGGTCGCGCCAATGCGCTGCGCCAACAACCAGGCTTCGTAGTCGAATGAATCAGGATTAACCAGGCCCGCCGGACGTTTGAGCTTGACCGCCAGCCGCCAGTGCTCGCCGCTGCGCACCTCGGAGCCGCCGTACCACGCCAGACGCATATGTTCAGGCAACCGGGCACGACGTGATTGCGCACCGTCGAGTTGAAAGCGCACCACGCCGTCGCTCGACTGCGGCAAGCCGACCACCTTGCCTTGCACCCATAGCGTTTGGCCGTCGAGTCGAGGCAGCAGGCGATCATCCAGCGCCCATTGCGCCGACACACACGCCCAACTGAAGCCGAACAGAAAAAACGCCAGCGGATAACTTCGAAACGGCAACAGCATCAGCGCCAAGACGGGCGTCAACAGCAACAGCCAAAACGGTGGCAATGCCGGCATGAAACGAATAGCCAAAAGACCCAGCGCGAGCGCCACCATCCCTGTGCGCATAAGTCTGTCCTTGAGAAGTCCATCCCTTGGATTAGCGCACCCTGCCAGACCCCGCTTTTATTAATTGTCACAAAGTCTGAATTTGATGCAGGCAGAATCTAGGCATACTGACCCACACACCCGGGACGAGACCCCCTATGCCGCGTCGTCTATTCAAACGCTACATGCCTGACCCGACCCGCATCAGGGAACACAAATCCTTACGCTTTCTCGGTCGTCTTCTGCATGACCCGAACCTCTGGCACCTCAATCGCCACTCTGTCTCGCGTGCGATGGGCATCGGGCTGTTCGCGGCATTCATGCCCATTCCCTTGCAGATGTTGTTGGCGGCCATGCTGGCCATCGCCGTGCGCGGCAATATGCCGATTGGCGTCAGCCTGGTCTGGCTGACCAATCCAGTCACGATGCCTCCGGTGTTTTATTGCACGTACCGGATCGGTGCCTGGCTGATGCAATTGCCACCACGCCACCTGCCGCCTGAACTGTCCTGGGAGTGGATCAGCGGGCAGCTATCAACCTTGTGGCAGCCCTTCTTGCTGGGCTCGGTAGTGACAGGCATCGTATTTGGCACACTGGCATACGGCCTGACCCAGCTGTATTGGCGCTGGTGGGTCAGCAGACAGTGGCGTTTGCGGAGGGAGAAGAGGAAGTGAAGCTGTCAGGCTGACGCAAACCGTGGGGCGAATAAATTCGCTCCCAAGGTTGAGTACACAGCCTGTACGGAGGAAGACTACTGACGCATCCCGCGCCCGCTGATCAGCAGGCGCGCACAACCCAGGTACAAAACAACGGTCGCCACCACCATGAACGTCAGGGCGATGCTGATGCGGATATCCGACACACCCAGGATGCCGTAACGGAAGGCGTTGACCATGTGCAGCACCGGGTTGGCCATGGACACTGTCTGCCAGAACGGCGGCAGCAGGTTGATCGAGTAAAACACCCCGCCCAGGTAGGTCAACGGCGTCAGGACGAAGGTCGGGATAATCGAGATATCGTCGAAGTTGCGCGCAAAGACGGCGTTGATGAAGCCCAGCAGCGAGAAAATCGTTGCCGTCAGCACGACCACCACTATCGTGATCCCCAAGTGATGGACCTGCAGGTCGGTAAAGAACATCGACAACAGGGTCACGATCAGGCCCACCGCCAAACCGCGCAGTACGCCCCCCAGGGTGTAGCCGATCAGAATGGTGTGAGGCGAAACGGGCGAGACCATCAACTCTTCGATCGAACGCTGAAACTTGGCGCCGAAGAAACTCGACACAACGTTGCCGTAGGAGTTGGTGATCACCGACATCATGATCAGGCCCGGCACGATGTACTGCATGTAGGTGAAGCCACCCATGTCGCCAATCTGCCGGCCGATCAGGTTGCCGAAGATCACGAAGTACAACACCATGGTGATCGCTGGCGGCAGCAACGTTTGCGGCCAGATCCGGGTGAAACGACGGATCTCGCGATAGACGATGGTTTGCAGGGCAATCAGGTTGGGACGCAGCTCGGAGCCAGGGTTGGAACTCATACCGCCACCTTCGCCAGGTTTTTTTCCACCAGAGACACGAACAGCTCCTCAAGGCGATTGGTTTTATTGCGCAGGCTCAGCACTTCGACTTTCTGCGCGGCCAACTGACCGAACAGCGCGGTGATGCCAACGGTCTTGTCCACTTGCACTTCCAGGGTGTGGCTGTCGACCAGCTTCGCCGGGTAACCGATCAAGGTCGGCGCCACCTGATACGCATCCCTCAGATCAAGCAAAAACGTCTCGACGTGCAGCGTATTCAGCAGTTGCTTCATGCCCATGTTCTGGACGATGACGCCGTGATCGATGATCCCGATATTACGGCACAGGTGCTCAGCCTCTTCCAGGTAGTGCGTGGTGAGGATGATGGTGATGCCTTTCTCGTTCAGCTCGGTGAGGAACGTCCACATTGAGCGACGCAGCTCGATGTCCACGCCCGCCGTCGGCTCATCAAGAATCAACAGGCGCGGTTCGTGGATCAACGCCCGAGCGATCATCAGACGGCGCTTCATGCCGCCGGACAACGCACGCGATGGCACGTCGCGTTTGTCCCACAAGCCCAGTTGAGTCAGGTATTGCTCGGCCCGCTCTTTGGCGATTTTGGGCGGGATACCGTAGTACCCGGCTTGGGTTACCACAATGTCGAACGTCTTTTCGAACTGGTTGAAATTGAATTCCTGCGGCACCACGCCGATGCACCGCTTGAGCGCTGCGGGCTCGCGATCCAGGTCATGACCAAAGATATTCACTGTACCGCTGGTTTTGTTGACCAGGGTCGAGATGATGCCGATGGTCGTGGATTTGCCGGCGCCATTGGGGCCGAGCAATGCGAAGAAATCACCTTCAGCGACATCCAGATCGATACCACTCAGGGCCTGGAAACCGTTGCCGTAGGTTTTGGTTAGCTGCCGGATGGACAGAGCGGAACTCATATCTGAAATACGCACCAAGAAGGGGGAAGGAAGACTAAATAAGGTCGAGCGCAGTCAATAACAACTGCGGCCAACCGGACAATGGTGCTTGGCAACGCCGCGCAAGTACAGCGACATGTATTGATAGTCAGTATTAACTCAACGCGGTCATCACTGCTTTTCGATAGGCCGGCCGCGCTTTCAAGCGCTCATACCAGGCTTGAAGATGGTGCATCGCGGGCCGTTCAATCGGCATCTCGAACCAGGCATATATAAAGCTGCCCAAGGGAATATCGCCCATCCCCAACGCTTCTCCGGACAAGTAAGGCTGTTTGGCCAACGCGTCGTCGACGACGGCCAGCAACGCCTGACACGTTTTGATCGCACCGTTGATCTGCACCCAGTCCTGCTGATCCGCCGGGGTGCGCAACACGCCCCAAAATACGCTCTTGAAGGGTTCGGCAAACGTTGAGGTGGTCCAATCCATCCATTTGTCCGCCGACGCCCGCGCGGTCAGGCTGTCAGGGTACATGGCCGAGCCCGGCGCATAACGAGCGGCGAGATAGCGCACGATGGCGTTGGATTCCCAGAGTACAAAACCATCATCCTCAATAACCGGGATCCGGCCATTGGGGTTCATCGCCCGGTATTCGGGTTGATCGACAATGCCAAATGCGCCACCGGCATCAATGGCTTCATACGGCACCGCAACCTCTTCTGCACACCACAGCGCCTTGCGCACGTTGGACGAGTTTTTCCGCCCCCAGATTTTCAGCATGCCATTCCCCTTGTCAAACCCGTGATGACTCAATCGTGCATCAGTTTAATCTGAGCACGCCCCTCTAAATCCAGCGATCTATTATAAAGATTGATCGCCTGGATCTCTGGGCTGGAGCTGAAACCGCGTTCATGCCCGGCGAACTCCGCCACGGCCGGGTGGTCACTATCGATGCACTCGCTGTTGTCGCCATCTTCACCTGATGCCGACTAAGCTCTTGATGGCGGATTTTTTGCCGCTGTCGTCACGGAGGATTACCTATGCTGTTGTTGTGGATACTGGTTCTGGTGGTCGGGGTTGCTTATCTGGCCCACCGACGCGTCGCACCCCTGCCCACCTTGGGTGTGGTCGCTGTCTTTTTGCTGGCAATGGGCGCCTTCAGCCACGCGCCGGGTTGGCTGCTGGTGGTGTTCTGGGTCTTGTGGCTGGCAGTCGCAGTGCCGTTGGCCCTGCCAGATCTGCGCCGCACGTACCTCACTGCGCGGTTGTTCTCATGGTTCAAGAAAACCTTGCCACCTATGTCGCAGACTGAGCGCGACGCCATCGACGCGGGCACCGTCTGGTGGGACGGTGAACTGTTCAGCGGTCGCCCCGCCTGGAACACGCTGCTGGCCTACCCCAAAGTCCAGCTCACAGAAGAAGAGCAGGCGTTCCTCGACGGCCCTACCGAAGAGCTGTGCGCGATGGTCAGTGACTGGCAGATCGGCCAGTCAATGGACTTGCCGCCTGAAGCCTGGGAACACATCAAGCAGCACGGCTTCTTCGCCCTGATCATCCCCAAAGAATATGGCGGCAAAGGTTTCTCGGCCTACGCCCATTCCCAAGTGGCGATGAAACTGGCCACCCGCAGCGGCGACCTGGCATCCACGGTCATGGTGCCCAACTCCCTCGGCCCTGCCGAATTGCTGCTGCATTACGGCACGGACGAACAACGCAATCACTACTTGCCACGCTTGGCACGCGGCGACGACATTCCGTGTTTCGCCCTGACCGGCCCGCTGGCGGGCTCCGATGCCGGCGCCATGCCGGACACCGGGGTGATCTGCAAAGGCCAATGGCAAGGCAAAGAAGTCATCGGCCTGCGCCTGAACTGGGAAAAACGCTACATCACCCTCGGCCCGGTCGCCACCTTGCTGGGTCTGGCGTTCAAGGCATTCGATCCTGAGCACTTGCTCGGCGACAAGGAAGACCTGGGCATCAGCCTGGCGCTGATCCCGACCGATACCCCTGGCGTCGAAATCGGGCGGCGCCACCTGCCACTGGGCGCCGCGTTCATGAACGGTCCCAACAGCGGCAAAGACGTGTTCATCCCCCTGGACCTCCTGATCGGTGGTCAGGACATGCTCGGCAAAGGCTGGATGATGCTGATGAACTGCCTGTCGGTGGGTCGTTCAATCTCCCTGCCTGCGGTCGGCACTGGCGCAGCCAAGTTCACCAGCCTGGTCACCGGGCAATATGCGCAGGTGCGTGAACAGTTCAATGTACCGCTGTCGGCTTTCGAAGGTATCCAGGAAGCCCTGGCGCGGATCGGCGGCAACGCCTGGCTGATGGACAGCGCGCGGATGCTCACCGCCAACGCCGTGGACCTGGGGGAAAAACCCTCGGTGTTGTCGGCGATCCTGAAATATCACCTGACCGAACGTGGCCGTGAATGCATCAGCCACGCCATGGATGTGCACGGTGGCAAGGGCATCATCATGGGCCCGAACAACTACCTGGGCCGCAGCTGGCAGGGGGCGCCGATCTTCATCACCGTAGAAGGCGCCAACATCCTTTCGCGCAACCTGATGATCTTCGGTCAGGGCGCGATTCGCTGCCATCCGTTCGTGCTCAAGGAAATGGCCCTGGCCGGCCGCGAGGATCACGAACGCGCGCTGGTGGAGTTCGATGGCCTGCTGCTCAAGCACATCGGTTTTGCGGTCGGCAACGCAGCCAGTACCTTCATTCTCAACCTTGGCCTTGGACGTTTCGAGGCCGTACCGGGAGACAGCCTGAGCCAGGGTTACTTCCGCGCACTGAATCGCCAGGCCGCAGCTTTTGCCCTACTGGCCGATTTGAGCATGATGCTCCTGGGCGGCGAGCTGAAACGGCGGGAACGGCTGTCCGCCCGCCTCGGCGATGTGTTGAGCCATCTGTACCTGGCCTCTGCCGCGCTCAAGCGTTACCACGACCTCGATTCGCCCGAGCACATGCGCCCCCTGTTTCGCTGGGCCATGGAGGAAAGCCTTGGCGAGTCCGAGCGCGCACTGGATGAGCTGCTGAGCAACTTCCCGAGTCGGGTAATGGGTTGCCTGCTGCGTGTGGTGGTGTTTCCCTTAGGTCGTCGGCACACCGGGCCATCGGATGCACTGGATGCCGAGGTCGCCGAAGTGATTGGTCGCGCCAAAGGAGATCCGACCCTGGAAGAACTGCTTGCTGGCTGCTATCGCCCGCAATCGACAGATGATCCGGTCGGCGCCCTGCAACACGCCAGTGACTTGCTGAAAGCCAGCCAACCGCTACAACAAAAGCTGCACCACGCACTGAAAAGCGGTCAGCTGAAACCGGCGGCAGGTGAGCACGTTATCGATGCCGCCCTGAACGTCGGCGTGCTGCTACCGGCCGAAGCACAAACGCTACGCGTGGCAGAGGCGGCGCGGCGCGCAGTGATCGATGTCGATGATTTCGATAAAGAGGAACTGACGCTGGCCGAGGGCAAGACTCGCTAGTTGACCAGAGGTAAGACAGCGGGCGCACAGGGCTTTATACTCGTGCGCCCGTTTTTGCTTTAGAGGACTCCATCATGGCCGACGCCACGCTCGACCACCAACTTGCCCTGCTCGCGCACCTGCGCAGCATCCTGGTCGCCCTTGGCGAGGCCGAACAAGTTCCCGAAGAAAGCCATGAGCTGTTCATGGAGCGCTTCGACGAACTGGTCGCGCTATTGCCGCAAGACCCGATCGAAAGCCAATACCTGGGCCAGGAAATGCTCTGCCAGGTCATTCAGCGCTACCCGCAAATTGCCCACCTGGTCCCGCGCGACCTGTTGTGGTTCTTCGCTGGCGACTGCCTGCACTTCATGCCCGATGATGAGATCGACCTGTATCAGGCACTCGAAGAACGCCGCTACGAAGCCGAGCAGAATGAAGAACCGTTCGACTGGAATCAGGAAAAACAACTGATGGCGCTCTCGCTACAAGACAGCAGGCACTGATTGATCGGCCTTCACCTCTGAGTGCCCACCCGCAATGAGCTGACGCGTAGTTACACGTCAGCTCCCGCGGCCACCTCAAAAAGCGCACACACAAAAACGCCGCTCAATGAGCGGCGTTTTTGTTTGTATATGGAGCGGGAAACGAGACTCGAACTCGCGACCCCGACCTTGGCAAGGTCGTGCTCTACCAACTGAGCTATTCCCGC
>NZ_JASJVE010000032.1:0-57266 GCF_036346185.1 Pseudomonas sp. 10C3
TTGGTGGAGCTAAACGGGATCGAACCGTTGACCTCTTGCATGCCATGCAAGCGCTCTCCCAGCTGAGCTATAGCCCCACGTTGTGGACGGGGCGCATATTAAGCGCGACCTTGGAACCTGTCAAATATATTTTCAACAAATTTCAATATTTTTCGTCGGCATAACAATCACTTACCGTCCAACCCCCGTAAATCCGGGGGCGCAACGGCCACTGTGCGCCCTACTCCAGGCAGACACAATGACCCACAACGCCTGGTGAGCGTGTCAGGCAATGGCGCCCAACAGCTTTTCCCATTCCTTGTTTTCTTTCTTCGATACGCCGCCAAGCAAGTCGATGGCCTGACGCAGACGGAAGCGTGTCAGGTCCGGACCGAGGATTTCCATCGCGTCGAGGACCGAGACCGAGCTGGCCTGCCCCGTGATTGCAGCAAACATCAGCGGCATGGCGTCGCGCAGTTTGAGCTCCAAGTGCTCGACCACAGCCTGAATGCAGCCTGTAATCGGATCTTTTTCCCACTGGCGCAGAGTCTCCAGTTTCCACAGAATCAACTGCATCAACTGCCGGACCTGATCGGGCGACAGTTTTTTGTGTTCGAACAGTTTGGCATCCAGCTGCAAGCCACCGGCGAAGAAGAAACCGGCCAACGGCGCAATCTGACTGAAAGTTTCTACGCGCCCCTGAACGTGAGGAGCGATTTTCATCATGTACTCGGGGTTCAGCGCCCAATTCTGCACACGACGGGCAAACTCTTCGACCGGCAACTCGCGCAGCCATTGGCCGTTGAGCCAGGACAGCTTCTCGATATCGAAAATCGGCCCGCCCAGGGAAACCCGCGACAGGTCGAAATGCTCGACCATTTCTTCCAGCGAGAACTTCTCGCGCTCGTCCGGCATCGACCAGCCCATGCGACCCAGGTAGTTGAGCATGGCTTCAGGCATGAAACCCATACGCTCGTAGAACGTCACCGAAGTCGGGTTCTTGCGCTTGGACAGCTTGCTCTTGTCCGGGTTACGCAGCAGCGGCATGTAGCACAGCTCCGGCTGATCCCAACCGAAATACTCGTACAGCAGGATCAGTTTAGGTGCCGACGGCAGCCACTCTTCGCCGCGCAGGACATGGGTGATACCCATCAGATGGTCGTCGACGACGTTGGCCAGAAAATAGGTCGGCAACCCATCGGTCTTCATCAACACTTGCATGTCCATGCGATCCCACGGGATCTCGACGTCGCCACGCAGCATGTCCGGCACCACGCAAACGCCTTCGCTTGGCACTTTCATGCGGATTACATGCGGTTCGCCAGCGTCCAGTCGACGCTGAACCTCTTCCTTCGACAGCAACAGTGCACGGCCGTCGTAGCGCGGGGTTTCGCCCCGGGCCATCTGTTCGGCACGCATCTGATCGAGCTCTTCCGCGGTGCAGAAGCACGGGAACGCGTAGCCCATCTCGACCAGCTGCTTGGAATACTTCTGGTAAATGTCGCCCCGCTCGCTCTGCCGATACGGGCCGTGAGGACCACCGACATCCGGGCCTTCGCTCCACTCGATTCCCAACCAGCGCAACGCATCGAAAATCTGCTGTTCAGACTCACGTGTCGAGCGCACTTGGTCAGTGTCTTCGATGCGCAGGATGAACTCGCCACCGTGTTGCTTGGCAAAGCAATAATTGAACAATGCGATGTAGGCAGTGCCAACGTGGGGGTCGCCAGTGGGCGATGGCGCGATGCGGGTGCGGACGGTGGTCATGAAAGATCTCGAATAGGTCGAACAAGCGTCGAATCTTAACAGGCGCACCCCCCATGGCTCCAGCGCAGGGGCGTAATCAACGTACGGCCGAGCGCCTGCATACCTCATAGAAGGTAGATACAAGGCATAACGGACTAAATGAATACCCAAACATCACCTGCAGTCATTATTCTGGCGTATGGCTATATGCCAGAATTAAACACTGATAAGTTTGCTTACATTTCAAATAATTTAGAACGCCCATGCCCGCCCAACTTAAACGCCGCCTGTACATCTTCTTCACGATTGCCCTACTGATCGCCCTCGCCTTTTTTGCCCAGTGGTACTTCAAGGGCCGCTTCTATGAAACCACCGACAACGCCTATGTACAGGGCGAAATCACCCGAATTTCCAGCCAGCTCGCCGCGCGCGTCGACGAAGTTCTGGTCCAGGACAACCAGCACGTCGAAAAAGGTCAACTGTTGGTGAAGCTAGATGCCGCTGACTTCCATCTGGCCGTTGACCGGGCGAAGGCCATGCTCGATACCCGTGAAGCCGAGCGGATTCAGGCAAACAGCAAGTTGACCCAGCAAGCCAGCATGATTGCGTCCGCCGAAGCCCAAGTGGCAGCCAGTCAAGCAACCTTCGGACGCACACAAATCGATTTAAACCGCGCAGAGACTTTGCGCAAACCCGGCTACATTTCCGAAGAGCGCGTCACCACCCTGTCTGCCGACAGCCATATCGCACGTTCGCAGGTCACCAAGGCCCAGGCCGAAGTACAAGGCCAGCGGCAACAGGTGGTCGCCCTTTCGGCGGAAATCAAACGCCTCGACGCGCAGATCGCCAATGCCCGCACCGACCTTGCCCAAGCTGAACTCAACCTGCAACGCAGCGAGATTCGTGCGCCACTCAGCGGGATGATAGGCCAACGCGGGGCGCGCAACGGCCAATATGTACAGGTCGGCGCGTACCTGCTGTCTATCGTGCCGGATGAAGACATCTGGATTCAGGCCAACTTCAAGGAAACCCAGATCGGCCATATGGCGCCAGGACAAGCAGCCGAACTGATTTTCGACGCCTATTCCGACACCCCCATCAACGCCAGGGTGGAAAGCCTGTTCGCCGCCTCCGGTGCGCAATTCAGCCTGCTGCCGCCGGACAACGCCACCGGCAACTTCACCAAGGTGGTACAGCGTATTCCAGTGAAGCTGACCTTTGCCGCCGATAACCCGTTGCACGGCAAAATCCGCCCCGGCATGTCGGTGACAGTCAAGGTCAACATCAAGGCAAACGGCGCTGACAGTGGCCGGTGATCAACTGATCCGCCCCGCTGGCGAGCCAAGCCGACGGGACTGGATCGCGGTCATGAGCGTGATGCTGGGCGCTTTTATGGCGGTGCTGGACATCCAGATCACCAACTCTTCGCTCAAGGACATTCAGGGCGCGCTGTCGGCGACCCTTGAAGAAGGCTCGTGGATTTCCACCTCGTACCTGGTGGCGGAAATTATTATGATTCCGCTCACCGCCTGGCTGGTGCAGTTGCTCTCAGCGCGACGCCTGGCGGTCTGGGTTTCGGGCGGGTTTCTGCTGTCCTCCATGCTCTGCTCCATGGCCTGGAGTCTGGACAGCATGATCGTGTTCCGCGCCTTGCAGGGCTTCACCGGTGGCGCGCTGATCCCGCTGGCGTTCACCATGACCCTGATCAAACTGCCCGAGCATCATCGTGCCAAAGGGATGGCCCTGTTTGCGATGACAGCGACATTCGCGCCCTCGATCGGCCCGACACTGGGCGGCTGGCTGACAGAGAACTATGGCTGGCAGTACATTTTCTACATCAACATACCGCCCGGCCTGCTGATGATCGCCGGCTTGCTCTACGGGCTGGAAAAGAAAGCTTCGCACTGGGAACTGCTGAAAAGCACCGACTACGCGGGCATCGTTACCCTGGGGGTCGGCCTAGGCTGCCTGCAGGTGTTTCTGGAGGAAGGTCATCGCAAGGACTGGCTCGAATCCCACCTGATTGTCAGCTTGGGCAGCATCGCCCTGGTCAGCCTGATCACCTTCGTGATTCTGCAACTGTCCAAACCCGAGCCACTGATCAACCTGCGTATTTTAGGAGAACGCAATTTTGGCCTGTCGAGTATCTCCAGCGTGGGGATGGGTGTGGGCTTGTACGGTTCGATCTATCTGTTGCCGCTGTACCTCGCGCAAATTCAAGGCTACAACGCGCAGCAGATCGGCGAAGTGATCATGTGGATGGGCATTCCGCAGTTGTTTTTGATCCCGCTGGTGCCACAACTGATGAAAGTGATACCGCCGAAGCTCCTGTGCGCCATCGGTTTCGGGCTGTTCGGGTTTGCCAGCTTCGCGTCCGGAGCACTCAACCTGGACTTCGCAGGACCGCAGCTCAATCAGATCCAGATCGTGCGCGCCCTCGGCCAACCGATGATCATGGTTACCATTTCGTTGATCGCCACCGTCTATATCCAGCCGAAGGACGCGGGCTCAGCCTCGAGCCTGTTCAACATCCTGCGAAACCTGGGAGGCGCCGTTGGTATCGCCCTGCTCTCCACCCTGCTTGATGCCAAGACCAAGACCTATTTCGACTATTTGCGCGAAGCCATTGTCCCGAGCAACCCGCAAGTCGCCGAGCGCATGGCCTTGCTCACCGACAAGCTGGGCAACGAACAAGCCGCCTTGGCCAGACTCAGTGAGATCACGCACCAGCAGGCATCCATCATGGCCTACAACGACGCCTTCCATTTCGTCGGTATCGCACTAGGGATAAGCATGATCGCCGTGCTGCTGACCAAAGCGCTGCCTGTTGGCGTCAAGGGCGGGGCGGCGCATTAAAGAGTGCCAGCACCTGCATTGACCCGGGGCAACATCAAACCGTCAACAACCGCTCACGCAGCTTGCCGATCTCGTCGCGCATCTGTGCCGCGGCCTCGAACTCGAGGTCGCGGGCCAGTTGGTACATCTTCTCTTCCAATTGACGAATACGCTTGCCGATCTCGCCCGGCGTGCGCAATTCGGCTTCGTACTTGGCGTTCTCTTCGGCGGCCTTGGCCATGCCTTTGCGCTTCTTGCTGCGCGAACCCGGCACGACGGCGCCCTCCATGATGTCGGCAACGTCCTTGAACACGCCTTTAGGGGTGATGCCGTGTTCCAGGTTGTAGGCAATCTGCTTGTCACGCCGACGGTCGGTTTCGCCAATCGCCCGCTCCATGGAGCCGGTGATACGGTCGGCGTACAAAATCGCCCGTCCATTGAGGTTACGTGCGGCGCGGCCAATGGTCTGAATCAGCGAGCGCTCTGAACGCAGGAAGCCTTCCTTGTCAGCGTCGAGAATCGCCACCAGCGACACCTCAGGCATGTCCAGGCCTTCGCGCAGCAGGTTGATGCCCACGAGTACATCGAACGTACCCAAACGCAGATCGCGGATGATTTCGACCCGTTCCACGGTTTCGATATCCGAATGCAGGTAACGCACCCGAACACCATGGTCGGCCAGGTAATCGGTCAGGTCTTCGGACATGCGCTTGGTCAAGGTGGTCACCAATACCCGTTCCCCCACGGCCACACGCTTGCCGATCTCTGACAGCAGGTCATCGACCTGAGTCAGTGCCGGGCGAATCTCGATCTGCGGGTCGACCAGACCAGTAGGTCGCACCAACTGCTCAATCACTCGACCGGCATGCTCCGCCTCATAGTTGCCGGGGGTGGCCGAGACGAAAATCGTCTGCGGACTGACGCTTTCCCACTCATCGAAGCGCATCGGCCGGTTATCCAGAGCCGACGGCAGACGGAAGCCATACTCGACCAGGGTTTCCTTTCGAGAGCGGTCCCCCTTATACATCGCGCCCACCTGCGGCACGCTGACGTGGGATTCGTCAATCACCAGCAATGCATCGGCCGGCAAGTAGTCATACAACGTCGGCGGCGGCGCACCGGAAGGTCGTCCAGACAGGTAGCGTGAGTAGTTTTCGATACCGTTGCAGTAGCCCAGTTCCAGGATCATCTCCAGATCGAAGCGGGTGCGCTGCTCCAGCCGTTGCGCTTCCACCAGCTTGTTATTGCTGCGCAGGTACTCCAGCCGCTCCTGAAGCTCGACCTTGATCCCTTCCATCGCATCCAGCAGTGTTTCGCGCGGCGTTACGTAGTGACTCTTCGGATAGAACGTAAAGCGTGGCAGTTTGCGAATCACTGCGCCCGTCAGCGGGTCGAAGGCCGAAATGTTCTCGACCTCGTCGTCGAACAGCTCGATGCGGATCGCTTCGAAGTCCGATTCAGCCGGGTGGATGTCGATCACGTCCCCGCGCACGCGAAACGTCGCACGAGCAAAGTCCACGTCGTTGCGAGTGTATTGCAAGTCAGCCAGACGCCGAAGCAGCTCGCGCTGATCGAGTTTTTCACCACGATCGACGTGCAGCACCATCTTCAAATACGTCTCGGGGCTGCCCAAACCGTAGATGCACGACACCGTGGTGACGATGATCGCGTCCTTGCGCTCCAGCAACGCCTTGGTCGCCGACAACCGCATCTGCTCGATGTGGTCATTGATCGAAGCATCCTTCTCGATAAACGTATCCGACGACGGCACGTATGCTTCTGGCTGGTAGTAATCGTAGTAAGAAACGAAATACTCGACTGCGTTGTTCGGAAAGAACGCCTTGAACTCACCATACAACTGCGCTGCCAAGGTTTTGTTCGGCGCCAGCACCAGGGTCGGACGCTGCACTTGCGCGATCACGTTGGCGATGCTGAAGGTCTTGCCCGAACCGGTTACGCCGAGCAATGTCTGGTGCGCCAGCCCGGCCTCGATCCCTTCGACCATCAAGCGAATAGCTTCCGGCTGATCACCGGCCGGCTGGAAACGGGTTACGAGCTCAAACTCAGACATACGCTACCTCTGGGTTCATTCCGGCCTGCAAAACAGCGCTGAAACGAGAAAACCGCGAACGACCGATGCCGCCGGGAAAAGACATGAAGAGACTATAAATGGAGTCAAAGACATCACCTTTCAAGCGACCCATCCTACAAGCCCAAAACAATTGCGGTTGCAATTTGACTAACGGTCGAAAAATAAACGTGGAAAACCCTAAAAAACTCTGAAAAACGCGCTTCAGCCTGTCGCAGCGCTGAACGATGCTCTCTATACTAGGTCCCCGTTTGCGCACCGCTCTAGTGCACTCGGCCGGAGCGTTGTACCTCTTCAATCCTCCATTCAGAGCTGCCGTAAAAATGAGCCTGTTCTCCGCTGTCGAAATGGCACCACGCGATCCAATCCTGGGCCTCAACGAAGCATTCAATGCCGATACCCGTACCTTTAAGGTCAACCTGGGGGTCGGGGTGTACTGCAACGAAGAGGGGCGAATTCCACTCCTGCGTGCCGTCGCCGAAGCTGAGAGCATTCGCGTGGCTCAACACGTCGCACGCGGTTACTTGCCGATCGATGGCATCGCCGCTTACGACCTGGCCGTGCAGAAACTGTTGTTCGGTGCCGAGTCGCCGTTGCTGGATTCCGGGCGCGCCCTGACTGTTCAGGCCGTGGGCGGTACCGGTGCATTGAAAATCGGTGCCGACTTCCTCAAGCAACTCAAGCCCGACGCGATCGTGGCCATCAGCGATCCAAGCTGGGAAAACCACCGTGCGCTGTTCGAGACCGCTGGTTTCCCGGTTCAGAACTACCGTTATTACGATGCGACCAGCCATGACGTGAACCGTTCAGGCATGCTCGAAGATTTACAGAACCTGCCGTCAGGTTCGATCGTGGTCCTGCACGCCTGCTGCCATAACCCGACAGGTGTCGACCTGAGCCCTGAGGACTGGAAAAATGTCCTCGACGTGCTCAAAGCCAAAGGCCACGTGCCGTTCCTGGACATGGCGTATCAAGGCTTCGGCGACGGCATCGAAGAAGACGCCGCCGCAGTGCGCCTGTTTGCCGAGTCGGGCCTGACCTTTTTCGCCTCCAGCTCGTTCTCCAAATCGTTCTCGCTGTATGGCGAACGCGTTGGCGCGTTGTCGATCGTCACTGAATCGAAAGACGAAACCGCACGGGTTCTGTCACAGGTCAAACGCGTAATCCGCACCAACTACTCCAACCCGCCAACCCACGGCGCAACCATCGTCGCTGCGGTGCTCAACAACCCTGAGCTGCGCGAGATGTGGGAGCAGGAACTGGGCGAAATGCGTCTGCGGATTCGTGGCATGCGCAAGGCCATGGTCGAGAAGCTGGCGGCCCAGACCGATCACGACTTCAGCTTCGTCGGTCGTCAACGCGGCATGTTCTCCTACTCCGGACTGACCACCGAACAGGTTCATCGCCTGCGCAATGAATTCGGCATCTACGCCCTCGACACCGGCCGGATCTGCGTTGCCGCACTGAACCAGAGCAACATCGACGTCGTGACCAAGGCGATTGTTCAGGTGATCTGACGGTCGTTGGCGGTAGACAAAGGGGAGTCAGCGTGAGCTGACTCCCCTTTTTTATGTAAGCCAGACACCCATCAAAGGCACGTGATTTACTGCGCTTTTTTGCGATACGCCATCGAATCATCAATCCGCTTGAGGATGTAATCTCCCGCTGCGACGGGTGGGTACAGGCTCGATGCCGAATCGATACCTAAATCACAGGGATCGACCACCGCGCTGTAGGTCGGGTCGTAAAAGGTCGCGATGGAATAGCGTTCATGACCTGACTTATTGATCACTCGATGCAAGGTCGAGCGGAAACGGTTGTTGGACCAATGCGCCAGCAGGTCGCCGACGTTGACCACCAGACTGCCAGGGATCGGCGTGGCATCGATCCAGCGGTTAGAGCCCAGCTCACGCACCTGCAAGCCCCCGCTGTTGTCCTGATACAGCAACGTAATGCAGCCGTAATCCGTGTGCGGTGCAACCCCGAATTGATCGGCTTCGGCCATCGGCGGATGGGGTGGATAATACACCATCTGAGTCCGTTGCAGCGGTGTGTGGTACTTGCTGTTGAAGAAATCCTGTTCTATGCCCAGACCCGCTGCCACCGCTTTCAACAGATCGGCCCCGGCCTTGCCGATTTCGACGTAATACTCAGCCAGCGCAGTGCGCAGCCCCGGCATAAATGCCGGCCATTGGTTCGGTCCGCGTAAAGCCTCTCCAGCTACCACACACGGATCGTCTTCAGGCAGTTCCAGCCCGATGCTGAAGAACTCCTTGAAATCAGGCTTGGTCGCCTCATACATGGTCGCCCCGCCCAACGCATGCCAGCCTCGGTGCCGCTTATTCACCGCCACCTGCCGCTTGACCTCGGCCGGGTAGGCAAAGAACTGCGCTGCCGCCGCCATCGCCCGATCAATCACCTCCTGCGGCACACCGTGATTGATGATGTAGAAGAAGCCGGTTTCGCTGCAGGCCACGCGAATGGCCTCACCGGCCCGGCGAATACTCGCCTGGTCACCTTCACGAACACCGGACATATCGATCAAGGGCAGATTAGCGCTAGAGGTCATGCTCGCTCCTGTTTACAGGGGTTATACCGGGCTGGAATGGAGGGATCAATCGAACAGCAGAATGCGCGGTATATACAGGTGTAAGCATTTACTGTGCCGCCGACATTGTCCTTTTCCGCAAACCCTCATGCTCACGCTGACCGCCTGTTTTTCTAACGACCAACGCCGCCTTGTCATCAGCAATTACCTGGTTTCCCTTTGCCTCATCAGTGGGCGGAACGACCTCAATGGGTGCAACTTTCGGTGACAGCAGCTGCCAGGAATACCCCGGCAATCCTGTTTGATTCTATAAACACAGGCGAAGGAACGACCCTCATGATTTGCAATCGACGCATTGGCCTGCATCTTGCCTTACCTGTATAGACAAGAGCATATGGCTTGCCAACGATTGCTGCGGATGCGGTTCTGCTGGGACGCGCTACCTTGTATGGAGTGGCCGTCGGCGGCCAGGCCGGTGCAGGGCATGCTCTTGATCTGCTGACACAAGAGTTACGTCTGGCCCTGTCGTTGCTCGGTCAACCGGACTTGAGCCAACTCGACAGTCGCGGGTTGCGCCTGAATCCTCTTTCTTCTCTTACCGTGAGCTAGGCCGATGCCTCATTTGCAACAGACCCTCGAGCAATTGCGCGCAGCATTGGGTGACGCGGCGGTAGTCACGGGCGCCGCGATCAATCAACGGCACTACAGCGACTGGACCGGCCACGCACCTGCCTGTCCGGCGGCGGTGTTGCTGCCAAGGAGCACTGAGGACGTCGCCGCCGCCTTGCGTATTTGCAACGCAGCGCGGCAAACGATCGTGCCTCAAGGGGGAATGACCGGGCTGGCCGGCGGCGCGGTGCCTCGGGAAACCGACATCGCCCTGTCCCTGGAGCGGATGCACGGCATCGAGGAAATCGACCCCGCCGCCGCCACCATCAGTGTCTGGGCAGGCACCACCCTGCAAGAAATTCAACACGCGGCGCTCGACGCAGGCTTTCTATTTCCGCTGGACCTGGGTGCCCGAGGCTCATGCCAGATCGGCGGCAATATCGCGACCAACGCGGGTGGCAATGCCGTGATCCGCTATGGCATGACCCGAGACTTGGTGCTCGGCCTGGAAGTGGTTTTGGCCGATGGCCGCGTGCTCAATCTGCTGAACAAGATGATCAAGAACAACTGCGGTTATGACCTGAAACAGTGCTTCATCGGCAGCGAAGGCACCCTTGGGGTAATCACCCGCGCCATCTTGAAGCTCGCGCCATTACCCGGTGAAACCACGACCCTGCTGTGCGCCCTGCCCGACTACGCCAGCGCGGTGAGCCTGCTGCGGCGAGTGCAACGCAGCGTTGGCACACCGCAAGCCTATGAGCTGATGTGGCAGGACTTCTTCTGCTTGGGCGTTTCCTGGCTGGAAAGTCCGGTAGCGCCGATGTCGCGGGATTATCCACTGTACGTGCTGCTGGAATCCGCCGCCGCCCGCGAGCGGTTGGAACAGGCCCTGGAAGATGCCATCAACGCTGGCGAAGTGGTGGATGCAGTGCTGGCCAGCTCACAGGCCCAAGCCCGCGCACTGTGGAAGATTCGCGAAGCGACCGGTGAATTTCCGTTGCGCATGACGCCGTTGAATTTCGACGTAAGCTTACCCATTGGCCAGATCGGCGACTTCGCCGAGCTGTGTCGGCAGCGCCTTGAGCAACGCTGGCCGGGTAACCGCAGCGTGTACTTCGGCCACATCGGCGACAGCAACCTGCACCTGACCGTGGACTGCGATTCATTGCCACAGCCAGCGCCTGTTTTCGAGATTGAAGAACTGGTCTATACCGCTGTCGGCGAGTTGGGCGGATCGGTGTCCGCTGAACATGGCATCGGCCTGCTCAAGCGTGAATTTCTTCATCACTCGGTCAGCCATGAAGCGCGTCAGGCGATGCAGCAGCTCAAGGATTGCTATGACCCCAACGGCATTCTCAATCCGGGGAAAATACTCGGCTGAAGCTCATCTCAGGTTGTACATACAGGTACGGCACGCTAACTGCACTGAGCAATAGGCAATAGGCAATAGGCAATAGGCAATAGGCAATAGGCAATAACCCTTACGCAACGATCATAAAAATCAACACCACAGCCAATACAAGAACCGACACAAACCACCAGCGTTCACTGCATCTGATGAAGGAGTTACCCCATGCAACTCGATTCTCTGTTCAGTAAGACATTCAACGGCCTGTGCGTCGCCATGGCCCTGGCCGTTGCTCCCCTGACGGCGCATGCCGATCAACTGGCCGATGTGAAAAAAGCCGGTGAGCTGGTGGTGGGCACCGAACTGCAATTTGCACCGTTCGACTTCACCGACAACGGTAAACAGAAAGGCCTGAACGCCGAACTGTTCGAACAACTGGGCAAAGAACTGGGGGTCAAAATCAAATTTCTCGACCTGCCGTGGCCGAGCGTATTGCCAGGGCTGGAAGCGAAGAAATTCGACGTGGTCGCTGGCCCCATTATCGTCACCAAGGCGCGCAAAGAGCGCTACCACTTCGTGATGCCGATTGCCGAAGCGACTGTAGCGCTAATGATTGGCGCCAAAGACGAGACCATCAAAAAGCCTGAAGACATCTCTGGTAAAACCGTCGGCGCAGGCAAAGGATCGGCACAGCTCGAAGAACTCAAATCCTTCGCCGCGACCCTGCCAGAGAAAGTCACGATCCGCGAGTACGTCGATAACAACCAAGCCTATGCCGACCTGGCTGCCAAGCGCATCGTCGCAGTCGCCAACTCCCTGCCGAACATTTCCTACGTCGCGGCCGAGAAATCAAACTTGTACAAAGTGGTCATGCCACCGTTCGGCAAGAAATCCTACTTCGCCTATCTGGGACGCAAGGATGACGACGCCAACAGCCTGATCGCCGCCCTCAACGCCGCCATGCTGAAAATGCATGAAGACGGTCGCCTCGCCAGCCTGCAGAAAAAATGGCTGGGGGCCGAAATGGACGTGCCTAAAGCTGACTTCGACCCAACCTGGTAAACAGCTTTAGCGGGTTGAATCAACGGATCGCCGGCTCAACCGGGCCGGCGATCATCGAGGGTGGAGTCACGACGATGTTCGATTGGCCTTTACTGCTGCAAAACCTGCCGTTACTGCTGAACAGCTTGCTGGTGACCCTTGAGGTTTCGGTCGCGGCACTGGTTTTTGGTTTTGTCATCGGCGTGATCGTCGGCAGCTTGCGGCTGTCACCCGTGCCGCTGTTAAGACGCCTGGGTGGCGCCTATATATTCGTGTTCCGGGGCATTCCGCTGCTGGTGCAATTGCTGTTCATCTATTACTTCCTGCCGCGCATCGGCCTGCCGAACGTCTCGCCCATGGTGGCGGCAGTGATCGGCCTGTCGCTAGCGGCCGGGGCTTATATCGCCGAGATCATGCGCGGTGGTTTTCTCGCCATTCCCGGCGGGCAACTGGAAGCCGCCGGCCTGCTGGGCATGAGCACAGGACAAATGCTGGTGCGCATTCGCGTGCCTCAAGCCGTACGCCTGACCCTGCCGGCGCTGGTCAATGAAATGATTCTGCTGATCAAGGCATCGTCGCTGGTATCCGTAGTGGGTCTGGCCGACCTGACCCGTACCGCACAGAACATAGCGGCCAGTGACTACATGTTCGTTCAGGATTACCTGATGCTGGCTGGCTTCTACTGCCTGATCAACATTCCGCTGGCATTTTGTGGTGGCCTGCTGGAACGCCATCTGAAGAAGCGAGCCCTATGATTTTCGACCCCAGGATCATCACCGAGCACCTCGGTGACATCGGCCAGGGTTTCATGGTCACCCTCGGCACCTGGTCTGCCGGTGTTGTCCTTGGATTAATGCTGGGCATGCTGATCGCCGTCGCGCAGCTGTTCGGCAACACCCTGGTTCGCACGCCGCTGCGCGTATTCATCGAGGTGATTCGAAGTACGCCGTTTCTGGTCCAGCTGTTTCTGGTGTATTACGGCGGGCCGTCTTTTGGTCTCAGCCTGGAGCCCATCCCGGCCGGCATCCTCGGCCTGGGCATCTATGGCAGTGTCTATTTCGCCGAGATTTTCCGTACCGGCTTTGAATCCGTGGCCCGCGGCCAACTGGAAGCAGCCGACTGCCTGGGCATCAGCCGCCTGCAATGCATCACGCGTATTCAGATTCCGCAAATGCTGGTGATCATCCTCCCGGCACTGGTCAATCTGGTGACCATCCTGTGCAAGGAAACCGCCGTGCTGTCGATCATCACCATCCCCGAACTGACCATGGTCCTGACCGGCATCGGCTCGGAAACCTTCGCCTTTGTCGAAACCCTGCTGGTGCTGTGCATTGGTTACCTGTTGCTGGTGGAAGCGTGCTCACGGTTGGGCATGCTGCTTGAAGTGCGGGTCGGGCGTTTCATGCAGAAGCAACCGCGATGAACAATGCCCTCCGCCCCGCCACAGACCCGCGCCTGGCACCCACGCACTTATCAGCCTTGCAAGAATCAGGTGAAGCGATGAAAACTCCCGAAGCACTCTCCGACAACCGCGAGCCGATGCTGAAACTGCACCGCGTCGGCAAAAGTTTCGGTCCATTGCGCGTACTCAAGGGTATCGACTTGCAGGTCCGGCACTCTGAAGTGGTGTGTCTGATCGGCCCCTCAGGCTCGGGTAAAAGTACCCTGCTGCGCAGCATGGCGTTTCTCGAAGAGTACGACGAAGGCGAGATTTATATTGAGGGAAAACTGCTTGGCTGGGTGCCAGACAACGGCAAAGGCCGCAAGCGCGCTGCGCAATCCCAGATCAATCTGGTGCGGCGCAATGTCGGCATGGTCTTTCAGCAGTTCAACCTGTGGCCGCACATGACCGCACTGGGCAACGTCAGTGAAGCGTTGCTGCGCGTGCGTAAGCTGTCTGCCGCCGATGCGCGGCAGCGGGCCATGGCGATGCTCGATAAAGTTGGCCTCGCCCACAAGGCGGATGCTTATCCAGCCCAACTTTCCGGTGGTCAGCAACAGCGTGTGGCGATTGCCCGAGCCCTGGCCATGGAGCCGCACATCATGCTGTTCGATGAGCCGACCTCGGCCCTCGACCCGGAGCTGGTCGGCGAGGTGTTGCACGTCATGAAAACCCTGGCCAAAGAAGGCATGACCATGGTCGTGGTCACCCATGAAATGGGCTTCGCCGCGCAAGTGGCCGATTCGGTGGTGTTTCTCGATCAGGGGGAAGTCGTCGCGCGCGGCACGCCGCACGAGATATTTCATAACGCCGAACACCCGCGCCTACAGCAGTTTTTGCAGAACTACCTGGACCGCAATGCGTTCTGGCAGGACAGCAAAGAAGCGAACCCGGCATGAGCACGACCGATTTGAACCTGCTGGCTCGCGCCGAAGTACGCGACCTTGCCAGCTACAACGCCGGCCTCAGCTCGGAGGCGGTGCGCAAACGCTTTGGCCTGACCCGCGTCGCCAAACTCGGCAGCAATGAAAATCCGCTCGGCCCGGCACCTGCCGTGGCCGCCGCCATGGCCCAGGCGTGCAGCGAAATTGCCCTATACCCGGACGCCAGCTCCCTGACGTTACGCACCGCCCTCTCGAAAAAGCTCGGGGTGCCGGGTAATCAATTGGTGTTCGGCAATGGCTCGGAGGATCTCCTGAGTATCGTCAGCCGAGTGTTTCTCGACCGCGGCGATGAAGTGGTGACTGTGGTGCCGTTCTTCTGCCTGCACTTCATCTATCCGATGGCCGCAGGCGCCCGGGTTGTGGGCGTACCGATGACCGCCGACGGCGCCTTCGACGTAGCGGCAATGATTGCTGCACTGACGCCGCGTACGCGCTTGTTGATGTTTTCCTGCCCGTCCAACCCGGTCGGCAGCACCCTAAACGCCGATGAACTGCAGCAATTGCTCGCGGCATTGCCTGCGTACTGTTTGCTGGTGCTCGACGAAGCCTATTACGAATACGCGCAACATGAAGCCGGGTACCCGGACTGCCTGGGCCTGATCCAAGACAGCGCTAAACCTTTCATTTTGCTGCGCACCTTTTCCAAAGCCTACTCGCTGGCTGGTCTGCGCATCGGGTACGGTATCGTCAGTGATCCCGTGTTGGCAGACCTGATTGATCGCCTGCGCACGCCTTTCAATATCAACCGCGTGGCCCAGGCTGCGGCGGTTGCGGCATTGGCCGATGATGAGCACCTGCACGCGGCCCTCGAACATGTCGCCGGCGAACGTAGACGAATGGCCACTGCGCTGCAGGGTTTGGGCATCGTCAGTGTGCCGTCGATGGCCAACTTCCTGTTTTTCTCCACACCCCTTGCCGCCGAGACCGTCAACCAGGCGCTGTTACACCTGGGCGTGATCATCAAACCCTGGCGTGAGGCCGGGCATACCCGGTATTTGCGAGTATCCGTCGGCAGTCGTGAGGATAACGACCTGTTTCTTGAGGCCTTGGCAAGCGTCCTCACCCAACAACACGTGCGGAGCGCCTGATGATAAAAGCCGCACCGCAGGCCCTTTACCAGCGGGCGAAGGACTTTGTTCAAGGCAAACTTCGCTCCGGCGAATGGAAGCCCGGCGATTTGATTCCTTCGGAAAACCGTCTGGTGCAGGAACTGAGCATGTCGCGCATGACCGTCAATAGGGCACTGCGCGAACTGACCGAGGAAGGCCATCTGGTGAGGGTCTCAGGGGTCGGCACCTTTGTCGCCAAGAGCAAGCCGCAATCGAACCTGCTGCGCATCACCAACATCGCTGACGAAATCACCGCCCGTGGCCACCGGTACTCCTGCCATGTGTTGCATCTGGGGCGCGAAGCCGCCTCAATGGCCGTGGCCGCTGCCTTGGCGTTGTCCACCGGCACCTCGGTGTTTCACCTGTTGTGCGTGCACTGTGAAGACGGCGTGCCGGTGCAACTTGAGGACCGGTACGTCAACCCCGAGCTGGCGCCCGAGTTCATTCAGCAAACATTCGGCGAACACCTGCAAGCGTCCCGGTACCTGCTACAGGTGATCCACCCTGACGAAATGGAACACATCGTAGAAGCCAGTCACCCCAGCAACGACGAAAGCAAATACATGCAGATCGACGCCAACGAACCCTGCCTGGTGCTGATGCGTCGAACCTGGTGCGGCGGCAAGGTTGTCACTTACGTACGCCTGGTTCATCCCTCATCACGCTATCGACTCGGCAGCCGTCTGCACGTCAACGGTGCGTACCGCGACGGCTGACCCCGCTCAATCGCTCGCCATTAGCCGGGCGCTGGCCTACCATCGCCACGGCCTGTGGTTTCACGCAGGGCCCGATTACGCTAAGGAATCACCATGACCGACCAACACCGCATGCATTCAGGCCGACTTGATGGCCGGCATCCACAGCAAGGGGTCGAACAATGAGCCTCGACGGGATCGTGTTACCAAAAGGCGTGGGACCCGACGCCGAGAAGCTGCTGGACGCCATTACCCAAGCAGGTACGGCCGATGATTTGAATCGCGCTGGGGGCAAAGCTGAAGGATTCGTCCTGGGACTGGAGAGCGGCAAGTGCATTAAAAGTCAGATCGCGGAGCGTCTTTATGTGGCGTTTGATGACGCGTGCAGCCAACGACTGACAGAACTGTCCGCCTAACTATCAGCGACCTGAACACCAAAAAACATACCGATAAAAAAGGTTCTGTATCACAGAGCCTTTTTTATAAATCAGGTCATATAGCTTTTATCAAAGCGCACCCGACGATGGCCTATCCACCATTAGAGCAACCGGTACCCATCACCAAGTATTCAAGGATATGTGCCTTGCCAGCAGAGTCCAGGTAGTTCATTTGCACCGGAACCGCTTCACAGCCCCCTCGGGCATCGGAAATTGACAGGACCTTCGCAATGTCCGGTTTCATTGAATAGTCGTAGTGTTCAACGGCAGGCTGTTGCTGGGCAGTCCCTTCATGTTTTTCATCGGCCATGCTGACTGCAGACACACAGGCTAATAAAAACAGCAGTGACGCTTTCATCTTTACATCCCTCTCACTTTAGGTGCGACAGGCAGCCGAACTCACGACACGTCAATTTCATCTTGCAGGCGTGAGTGATCAACGTGTCTGTTCGGG
Source organism: Pseudomonas sp. 10C3 (assembly GCF_036346185.1). Classification (NCBI taxonomy): domain Bacteria; kingdom Pseudomonadati; phylum Pseudomonadota; class Gammaproteobacteria; order Pseudomonadales; family Pseudomonadaceae; genus Pseudomonas; species Pseudomonas sp. 10C3. Next base: position 17,276 of record NZ_JASJVE010000032.1, read on the forward strand.
TTTCAATGGTTAGTGAGGTGAAGGGTAGGCGGCAACGGTGCTTACTTACAGTGCCTATTCTGATAAAGACTATGTGCTGTTTTGGTAACAATAACCCCGCACTCCGTTAAACTCAGTGACTGCCCACAAAGACAATACGCAATACGGCGTAGCCCTCGAACACGTCCACACATCTTCGTCCCAATCGCCCTTCCCCCCCTTGTGCGGGTTCAAAGCGGAGGGCGCAACGGTGCCACTGATACACACGGTCGTGCCACCCGCCTCGCCATCACCTGATGCTCATTGAGGCCGTGTCGGAAGTTGCATCAGGTGTACATCTTGCCCTCACACCTTGGGCGACAGGTCGGCCATGCCCTTAAGCAACTCAATGGGCAATGGGAAGACAATCGTCGAGGTGCGGTCGTTGGCAATCACACTCAGGGTCTGCATGTAGCGCAGTTGCATGGCGCCAGGTTGTCGGCCCAGCACCTCAGCGGCTTCTGCCAACTTCTCCGAGGCTTGCAACTCGCCTTCGGCATGGATCACCTTGGCCCGACGCTCACGTTCAGCCTCTGCCTGTTTGGCGATGGCACGAATCATCGACTCGTTGAGGTCGACGTGTTTAATCTCGACGTTCGCCACCTTGATCCCCCAGGAATCGGTCTGTGCGTCGAGCACCTTCTGAACATCGACATTGAGCCGCTCACGCTCGGCCAGCAGCTCATCCAGCTCGTGCTTGCCCAGCACGGCCCGTAGCGTGGTCTGCGCCAGTTGGCTGGTGGCCATGAGAAAGTCTTCGACCTGGATGATCGCCCGTTGCGGATCAAGCACCCGAAAATACAGCACTGCGTTGACCTTCACCGAAACGTTGTCCCGGGTGATCACGTCCTGCGGCGGCACATCCAGCACCACCGTACGCAGATCGACCCGCACCATCTGCTGAACCATCGGAATCAGCAGGATCAAGCCCGGCCCCTTGACCTGCCAGAATCGCCCCAGCTGAAACACCACCCCTCGCTCATACTCACGCAGGATACGAAAGGTAGAAAGCGCCAGCAGTACCAACAGCAACACCAGCGCGCCAAAACCCAGTTGCACAAACATGATCAGTCTCCTTGTTGAGGCTTATCCGGCACCTCCGTGACCTCCAGCAGCAGGCCACGACGCGCCACTACCCGGACCCGTTGACCGGGCCGTAACGGTGTTTGACTCAACACCTGCCAGTTTTCACCTTGCAGTTGCACCCAACCGCCCAAGGGGTCATCCGCCTGCAATGCGGTTATCGTGACCATACTGCCGACCAGGCCCGCGTCACCGCTGACGACCTGGCGCTGCCGGGACTTGAGCGCCACCCCGACCAAACCGATGAGGCACAGGGCGCTGACCGCTGCCATCGCGATGATCAACGGCAACGCCACCGAGAATCCAGGGGCCTGGGTGTCCATCAACATCGTCGCGCCGCCGATGAAAGCAACAATGCCGCCAAAACCGATCACCCCGAAACTCGGCAGAAACGCCTCGGCCACCATCAGCGCCATCCCCAGCATGATCAGACCGACACCGGCATAACTCACTGGCAACAATTGCAAGGCATACATCGCCAGCAGCAAACAAATGCTACCGATGACACCTCCAGCTGCCGAGCCAGGGTTAAAAAACTCGAAAATCAGACCGAACACGCCGATCATCATCAGCACCAGCGCTACATTGGGATTGGTGATGATCGCCAAGGCGCGGATGCGCCAGCCCGGATCGTCGTGAATCACCGTCGCATTCGCGGTATGCAACTGCACATTCCGGCCTTCCACGTTCAGGAATTTGCCGTCCAGTTGCCCGAGCAGATCGCTCAAATCCTTGGCACGGTACTCAATGACATCAAGTTTCGCGGCTTCAGAATCAGTCAGGCTGACAGCGTCACGTACCGCCTGCTCGGCCCATTCGGCGTTACGCCCGCGCAATTGAGCCAGCCCACGTAAAAAAGCTGACGCATCGCTGATTTGCTTGCGCGTCTCGGTGTCGGTTGCGGGAGATTCTGACGGCGCAGGCTGAACGCCAAGCTGAATAGGTGTGGCGGCGCCCAGATGGGTGCCCGGTGCCATGGCCGCGATATGGCTGGCGTAGAGGATATACGTGCCGGCACTCGCCGCACGGGCACCGCTGGGCCACACATAACTGACCACCGGCACCGGGCTAGCGAGAATAGCTTGCACAATCACCCGCATCGAGCTTTGCAGCCCGCCAGGGGTATCGATGGTGAGCACCACTAACTGAGCCTGCTCGTCCGCAGCCCGGGCCAAACCATTAACCACGTACTCGGCGCTGGCCGGGCCGATCACATCATCCACCGCCAACACCCTGACCGAACCGTCTGCAGCAGTCGCCCCCACGGGCACCCCGAGCAGCCACATCAACAGCACTGTATTGCGCCACCAACGACTGCTCACAGAAACCTCCCAAACATGTCTCGCCGACTGTCACCTGTCATTTTAGTTGACGCCAGCCCCGGACGGATGGGTTTAAGGGGGGACTCACCAGCGCATGCGCACGCCAAGGTTACCGATCAAGCTAAAGGCGTTCTCGGCAGAGGACTTTGTCCGACAAACAGGCCCGCGCGTGGGGTATCCCCGCGAGTGCTTTGCTCTTTACCCCAGCCGCCAGGTCCCTGGAGCCTTTGAGGTCTGGATCAATTCGTTCAGCGCCATGGGCTTGGCGAAGTAATAACCCTGAGCCTGACCAGCCCCCATTTCGCGCAGGAGGTCGAGGGTCTCGACGTCTTCCACGCCTTCGGCCACCACTGAGAGGCCGAGTGATTCGGCCATACGCACGATGGCCCTGACGATGGCGCGACTGCGCGGGCTGGCGGTGAGTTCGAGAATGAATGACTTGTCGATTTTCAGGCCGCTGAAGCGGTACTGGTGCACATAGCTCAGTGACGAAAACCCCGCGCCGAAGTCATCAAGCACCACCGACATACCATTGTCGGCCAGTTGCTGCATGGTCTGCCGCGCAATGTCCGGTTCGGCCACCAGCGCGCCCTCGGTCAGTTCCAGGCAGATCCGCGACGGTGCGACCCCGTGTCGGGCGAGCAGCGTCAGCACTTCACTGGCGAGCTCCGGCCGGGTCATGCTGTAACTGGAGCAGTTCACATGTACGGGCGGCCAGTGGGCGTGTTCGGGCTGCGCCAGAATGACGACGATACTGGTCAGCATGTACAGGTCGAGTCGTCCGATCAGGCGCAGGCCTTCTACAGCGGGTAGAAACTGGCCTGGGGCAATGACCCGGCCGTCAGGCTGGTGCCAGCGAATCAGCGCTTCTAACGCGACCAACTCGCCAGTTCTCACGCAGACGATAGGCTGGAAATAGGGCACCAGTTCGTCAGTGCGCTTAAGTGCATTACGCAGTGCGCCTTCCTGCTCGACCTGGTCCGACACCTCGCGCCGCACCTCTTGATTGAACACGGCATAGCTGTCGCGACCGCCACTCTTGACCCGATACATCGCCATGTCCGCATCGCGCAACAGGTCGGCCGGCTCATGGTGAAATTGACTGTCAGCGCTGACAATACCGATGCTGCAGGAGGAAAACACTTCATGGCCATTGATAAAAAATGGCAGGTCGAACGCAGCCAGAATCCGCTCGGCTATATCGACCACCGCATCGAGTGGTGCATCGGGCGCAAGCACCGCAAACTCGTCGCCGCCGAGCCTCGCCAGCAGGTCGCTCTCACGCAGACAGCTGCGCAAACGATAAGCCGCCTGCATCAGTAACAGATCGCCAAAGTGATGGCCGAGACTGTCGTTGACCATCTTGAAGCGGTCAAGGTCGATGAACATCACGGCGAGCGGCAGGCCGTCGTTGCCAAACTGAATCCATGCCACATCAAGGCGCTGCTGCAAATAGCCGCGGTTTGGCAGACCGGTCAAGGCGTCGTGGGAGTTCTCGTGTTGCAACTTGGCATTGGCGTGGTCGAGTGCGCGGGTGCGATCCTGAACCCTCGCTTCGAGCTTGAGGTTGGCCGCGTGGATCGCTTCGGCAGCGCTACGACGCGACAACGCAGTGTCGATATGACGCGACACGAAGGACAGCAACTCTTGATCGCGCTGTGAATAGCTCACCTCAGGAGTATAGCTCTGCACCGCGAGCACGCCACGAACCACGTCACCATCGAACAGTGGGATGCCAAGCCAGGAATAAGATCGGGTGGACTCGTTGATAATTTCGATTTCGCCGAGTCTCTCCAGCCTCAAGGCTTCATCTCGATCAATCAGACGCGGCCGGCGCTGGCATATCACATATTCGGTATACCCACGCTGACCGCGTCGTGACGATGGTCGCGCCGTCTGTCGCTCATCGACATAGTAAGGAAACGTGACCTCTGCGGTCGTGTCGTCGAAGAACGCGATGTAGAAGTTTTTCGCAAACAACAGATCGCCCACGATCCCGTGCAGACGCTGAAAAAGCTCCTCCATGTCGCCGGATTGGCTCGAGAGTTCGGCAATCTGAAACAGCGCACTTTGGAGGTGTTCAGCACGCTCTCTGTCCGCCACTTCCTGACGCAGTGCATTGTTGAGCTCCGACAGTTCCAGCGTGCGTCGCAACACCGTTTCTTCTAGGTCGGCACGGTGCAGAATCCGGTCGAGCGCCATGGCCACGTGCCGCGCAACGACCAGGAACAGCGCCCGGTCCTCGGCACTGTAAACGCGCGAAACGTCATACACCTGCATCGCCAACATGCCGAACACATCATCCGATGCATTTTTAAGCGGCGCGCCCATCCAGAACTTGGGCCGATGGCCTACACAAAAAAATCGACCCTGCGCCTGGGCTGTACGGATACCGGCGGCGTCGATCAGTAATGGCTGGCCGCTGGTCAGTACCTGCCCGGTCAAGGACACGTGCGTGGGATCGAGAAATTCGTAGTTCTCGGCTTCCAGTGCATCAACATCAATGATGTCGACGTAATAGGGGTAGGTAATTTTGCCGCTGCGAGCATCGTAGAGCGCGAGGTAAAAATTCTCGGCGTCGATCAGCGTCGCGAGTAAACGGTGAACCCCGACCAGAAAGACCGAACGCTCACGTGTGGAGCTGGCCAGGTAGGTGATTTCATACAGCACACGTTGGGTAATTTGTGCCCGAGCCAGCGTATCGGTCTGCACCTGAAGGCCCAGACGCAGGGCAAAGTCGGCCAAAGCAGGATTTGCGGCGTCATCCAGTGGCGCCAATAGCCAACCCAGTGCGCTTTCGCCACTACCCGTTGGCCAACGGTGCAGTTTCCAGGCGACGCAAAAAGCATCGAACGCGTCATTGGCGATACTGGCAGGCCATTGCACCTGCGGATCGCCCTGCCCCACCCGGTGCATTTGCTCACCGGCTCTGTACACGACCCATGACGTTGTGTGGTTCCAGCTCTGAGCTGCCGCCAACAGCGTTTCAATCGCATCCCTGGCGCCGCCCGAGCTGCCGATAGTTTGAGAGGCGACATCGCCGCAATCATTTGATTGCCCCAAGGTGTCGGTCAAAGGACGGAAACTCATCTGCGCTCCATGAGCCAGAAACTGGCGGTACACATCTTATTTGTAGTAATCGATGTGCTAACAATCCTTTTGTTTAAAGCTTATCGCGCTGTATTTCAATTGTTTTATATGTTTTTGTACGGCCCCCTCCAATAACAACTTAGTTCATTGCGCTTTATCGGCGGATTCCGGCGCGGCCGCACTGCTGCGGTACATGAACACCAAGGCAAGTCCCAGGCAGACCATTGCCAGGATACGGCTGCCCGACAACTCGATGGCGGGATTGCCCAGCCAGCCAAAGTTATCAATCAACATGCCCATGCCCAGTTGACCGACGATCACCGCAACGGTCGCGACAGCCGTACCCACCCGTGGTACGGCACCGACCATCACCATCATGTAGATCACCCCGAAAAAGGCACCGCCCAGCTGCCATTTCGGCACATCCAGCACGCTGATGGAATGCGCGGGTTCGAAGAACAGGATAAGCAGTGCGGTGATCACCGCGCCCACTACGAAGGTCAGCAAACTGCTGCGCAATACACCCACAGCCTCTCCAAGACGACCATTGATGGCGGCCTGAATGCTTAGAACGGCGCCAGCAGCCACCACCAGAATCAACAATAGAGTCACGTTCATCATCAACCTCGCGCAATCAGAATAAGTGCCACCAGAATCAGTATCAGGGCCACCCAGCGTTCAACATTGACCCGCTTGCGGGCCGCACCGAACCAGCCGAAATGGTCGATCAACACGCTTTTACCCACCTGGCCGGACAGAATGGCAATCATGGTCATCGCGATGCCGATGTGGGGCGTCGCCACTGTCAGCACCACAACATACATCGGCCCAAGGAAGCCACCCAGCAATTGCCAGCGCGGCAACTCAGACAACGCGGGCCCCTGTTGCGGCCCACTGAGCAGCGTTAGCAAAAACAGCAGGGCGGCACCGACACCAAAGATACTCAGGGTTGCCCACAAGTGTCCGACCTGCACACCCAATGGGCCGAGCAATCCGGCTTCGACCGACAGGCCCATGCCCGCGAGAATCACCAGCGGCAGCAGCAGCAACTTTTTCAGCCGGGCGTGCCGGTCCTGATCTTCAAGTACAGCGTTTTCCAGCGGTGTGACGTGCATCAGGTGCGCCTTCTACAAAAATCGAGGTGCAAGACCAAGGCCTTGCCGAGGGCACGAAGTATGGGTTGATCGTCCTTTGCGTAAAATGGGACTATTCACAAAGTACTTTTGCGCAACCCGCACAGCAGGATTAATCATGCACGGCTTCAACGAGTTGGGATTCAAGGCGCTGCGCCTGTTCGTCGCCGTGCTTGATCGAGGGAGTTTTTCCGAAGTTGCGCGCCGTGAAGGTGTGGCGCCCTCCTCGATTTCGCGGCAAATCCAGGTGATGGAAAACGCGCTGCAACAACAACTGTTGTATCGCCATACGCGCGCCGTTACGCCGACCGAGGCGGGGCGATTGCTCGAACATCATGCCCGCCTGGTACTCGCGCAACTGGAGGAAGCCGAGCGGGCCTTGCAGGAGCAGGACAGTGAACCCAGCGGTCTCGTACGGATCAATGCACCGGTGGTCTTCGGCCAACGGCATCTGGCGCCCGGGCTGGCCGAGTTGTGCCGCCGCTATCCGAAGTTGCAACTCGACGTGCAGCAGACCGATACATTCGTTGACCCTTTGCAGGAAGGTGCGGACTTGCTGTTCCGCATCGGCGTCCTGAATGACTCGAGCATGCAGGCGCGCATCCTCGCCCCGCAACGCTATCGGCTTGCCGCCAGCCCGGCGTACCTGGCACGCCACGGTACACCGCAGCACCCGGATGAGCTGGCGGCGCATCAGTGCCTGGCCTACAAAGGCATGACCGGCCAGCAGCGCTGGTTCTTTCGCCTTGGCCAGGACAACTGGGTGCCTTACACCGTCAAAGGCCCACTGACCGGCAATCACGCCGAAACCCTGACCCAGGCCGCCGAACTCGGCATGGGCCTGGTCATGTTTCCCTCGTGGCTGATTGGCGAGGCACTGCACAAAGGGACGCTGCAAGCGGTACTGAGCGAGTTTCACGTATCGACCAGTCTCGAACCCCAACAGATCGCGGCCCTGTGGCCGACCAGCCGACGCCTCTCGGTCAAAGTCAGAACAGTGATCGATTTCTTTGTCGAGCGGTTTGGACCGACACCCTATTGGGATCGTTGAACGGTGTGTTCTTCGGATAGCCGTGTGCTTTTACTTCCTGGCAGCTTTTACTTCCCTGCAATAGTTCCGCAGGGTATTTTCGCACCTTCACCAGCCCATCAATGCGCGGTGGCGTCATTCATTTCGACGCCCACAAGGCGCTGCGCGCAATCAATCAGGAGAGATTAAATGTCTTTTTTCGTTAAAAAGGCCGCTGTTTTGATCCTGGCGATGGCGGCCAGTCTGGGCGGTATAAACAGCTATGCGGCGACTGCGCCGACCAAACAAAAACCGGCGATGCAGACAGTATCGACACTCAGCGGAAAATTCGAATTCAAACTTCCCGACAGCTATGTGGCCAACCCATTGCCCGCAGGCGATGAAGCCAGCGGCACTGCGGGTGAGACCGGAACGATGTACGTCAATAAAACGACGAAGAGCGTGGTCATCGCCGTCGAACACCCTCTGCAGGCTGGGGTGAACGCGAAAGACAATGACGCTGATTTTCTCGACGGCGCGGTTGCCGGCTTTCTCAAACAACAGAGTGCAGGACTGCCTGATTTCAAGAAGCTCAGCGAGAAGAAACTGACCCTCAAAGGTCTAGGCGTGCGCCAGATCGACAGCACCGCCACCATGGGCGGCGGCAGGACCCTCAGCACCACTTTCCTGGCCGGGTCGGGCACTCACATGTCGGTGGTTCAGGTCATATTCCGCGCGGACGACCAGGCTGGGCACGATAAACTGATCAAGCAAATCGTCGGTGGTCAATGAGGTGATGCGCCTGTGAAGCGAGTGAGGCTCCGCTTCCAGGCATCATTGATTGATCTGCTGCAACCAACTGTTCAGGTCCACTATTTCGGTCTGACTGATCGTGTGGCCAATGCCTGGGTAGGCATGAAACTCCGGGGTCAGGGACAGGCTTTGCAGCAGCGTCTCTGCGTCGGTTGCACCCGCGTAAGGAAGCTTTCGGTCTGCGGTGCCATGACCGATAAAAATAGCCACCTGTTTGAGGTTGTCGGCAGGCTTCAATTCAGACTTCAACACCGGCAGAATCTTCCCGCTCAATGCCGCGATCCCGCGCACGACCTCGGGATCGCGCAGGGCAACTTCATAGCTCATGATCGCCCCTTGGCTAAAACCAACCAGAAACACCTTGTCAGGCTGGGTGTGGTATTTCCCGGTGGCTTTGGCGATGAAATCAACGATCTTCCCTGCGCTGCTCTTCAGCTCATCCGTCTCGCCATCGTAATCACCCTCGCCCGCCTTTTTGTTGAACCACTGATAGCTGTCTGACTCGACCTCAAACGGTGCCCGCACCGACAGATAGGTGTAGTCGGCGGGCAATTGATCTTTTATGTCGAACAGGTCCTCTTCATTGCTCCCAGAGCCATGAAGAAAAATAATAAGCGGTTTATTGTGTGAGTCGGGACCGGCCTGCTCGATGTAACTCAACGGCAGGTCGGTGTGCAGTGTTGTGTCGGCATGGGCAGCCGTCGATGCCAACATAAACAACACGGTCCAAAGCTTAATCATTTCAATGCTCTCGTGGCCCGTCAAAGAGGCGCACCTGGGGCGATATCTGCCGTGGGTCCGTACTTAATTCAATCAACGCAGGAACGCCCGCCTGCCGGGCACGCTGAAACGCATCGGCAAAATCTTCGGTGCGCTCGACTAATTCACCATAAGCACCAAAGGATCTGGCGAAGGCCACGAAGTCAGGGTTGACCAGGTCGGTCGCCAACACCCGGCCGGGGTACTCGCGTTCCTGGTGCATACGGATGGTCCCCAGCATGGCGTTGTTGACTACGATGACCACCAGCGGTGCACCGAACTGCATGGCGGTCGCCAACTCCTGCGGGTACATCATGAAGCAGCCGTCGCCGGCAAAGCAGACCACGGTGCGCTCGGGGTTGCGTAGCTTGGCGGCAATCGCGGCGGGAAAACCGTACCCCATCGCGCCGTTGGTAGGCGCCAACTGAGTGCCCGGTTGCCGATAGCGGTAGAAACGATGAACCCAGACGGTGTAGTTACCGGCGCCGTTGCTGATCACGGCGTCATCGGGCAGTACATCGTTCAAATGTGCAACCACGTGCGCCATGTCCACGCCGACCAGTTGCGGGTGAGCCTGGGGCGGCGTTGAATGCTCCACGTAATCAGCCCGCGCAGTTTCGGTCCAGGACGTCCACGGCTGCTCCGCAAGCGGCTCGAGTTGCGTCAGTGCAGCAGCAAAACCGCGCAGGGAAGACACAATCGGCAATCGGGCTTGATACACCCGCCCCAGCTCTTGCGGATCGGGGTGCACGTGGACCAATGGCTGCGTCGGCACCGGGCTTTTGATCAGCGTGTAGCCATTGGACACAGTTTCGCTGAGGCGCGAACCGATCACCAACAACAGGTCAGTGGTGCACAGGCGCTCGGCAAGCTTGGGCGAAATGCCCAGGCCCAACTGACCGACATAATGCGGATCACGGTTATCGAACAGGTCCTGGCGACGGAACGACGCCGCCACCGGCAGGTTGTTCACCGTAACGAAATGCTTGATCGCCCGGGAAGCCTCGGCATCCCAACCCGTGCCACCCAACACCACCAAGGGCTTGCGAGCGGCACGGAGCAGCTCGCGCAACTCAATCATCGCGGCCGGGTCCGGCGCTGCGCAGGCAACGCGGCCCGGCGACGCGTCGAGACACAGACCGCTGCCGAACAGCACTTCTTCCGGCAGGCTGATCACCACCGGCCCCGGGCGCCCGGAGAGTGCAATGCTGAACGCCTTCGCAACGATTTCCGGAATACGCTCCAGACTATCGATCTCGGTCACCCATTTCGCCAGGCCGCCGAACATCTGGGTGTAATCGACTTCCTGAAAGGCCTCGCGGCCCTTGAAGCCACTTTCGATCTGGCCAATGAACAGAATCATCGGGGTCGAGTCCTGTTTGGCCGTGTGCACCCCATTGCTCGCATGGGTGGCGCCAGGGCCACGGGTCACAAAGCAAATGCCCGGCCGCCCCGTCAGCTTGCCGTAAGCGTCGGCCATGTTCGAGGCGGCGCCTTCATGGCGGGTGACGATGGTGCGGATGGCGTGTGCATCGTGCAGGGCGTCGAGCACCGGCAAATAGCTTTCGCCGGGCACGCAATAGACCGTGTCCACAGCATTGTGCAGCAGCGCATCGACCAGGATTTTCCCGCCGCTGCGGGGTTCGATGAGTTCAGGCATAGACTTCAAGCTCCTTGTTAAGGGTTTCCGGCAGGAACAGAGCGACGAAAAAAACATTCCAGGCATCCAAGTGCGGACACTCGACTAACCTCAGCAGAACGGTTGACTCTATAGGGTGATTGCCGCTCATGACAACGATTAGCCGCATCGCGCGAATCCTGATTTCACTGCTGGCATTAGCCGCTGTTTTGTACGTACTGGCCTGTGTGCTGCTGTTCGTGTTCCAGCGCTCGCTTATCTATTTCCCGCAACCTCGCGCCATGAGTAGCCCCTCGACTGTTCTTGAGCTCTCGCAACCGGATGCGAAGGTGTTGGTATCGGTCTGGCCACGCGCCAGCCCCAATGCGCTGATTTACTTCGGGGGCAATGCCGAGGATGTTTCCCTGAACCTGTTGCAGTTTTCGCAAGCGTTCCCGGACCAGGCCCTTTATCTGCTCCACTACCGCAGCTTCGGCGGCAGCACCGGTTCACCCTCCGAGGAGTCGATTAACCGTGACGCCCTCGCTTTGTTCGACAAGGTCCACGCTGTCCACCCTCACGTTACGATTGTGGGTCGCAGCCTGGGTTCGGGCGTCGCCATTCGCCTCGCCAGCGAACGCCCGGCATCGCGACTGATCCTGATTACCCCCTATAACAGCCTCTTGGAACTGGCCCAAAGCAGGATGCCCTTGTTCCCGGTGAAATGGGTTATGCGGGACACGTTTGAATCCTGGCGTTACGCGCCACTCATCACCGTGCCGACACTGCTGATCGCGGCCGGGCAAGACGAAATCATACCCCGCGCCAGCACGGAGCAACTCCGCACACACTTCGCCAACGGCGTGGCCACGCTGCAGGTAATCCCCGGCAAAGACCACAACTCTATCTCCGACAGCCCTCAGTATTTGCAAATGCTGCGAGACGGGCTATGAGGGCCTGGCTGGGCATTTCAGCCATCTAGAATCAGGCCTTGGGCATCCGCCTAGATAAATAAGAGCTTTACATACAAACGATAACGATTATCATTGGCGATATGTTTCACATTACGGAATATGCCCAGTGATCAGGAAGTCACCCGTTTTTTCTCGCCTCAATGGCGGCGAAAGCGTCTACGGTTTACTCAATTCAGTCCCCTCCCCCCTGCTGTGCGAAATGATTGCCAGCGCCGGTTATCACTTCGTCATTCTCGATATGGAACACCTGCTGCGGTCCGGCGATGAGCTGATGCATTGCATACGCGCTTGCGAAGCAACAGGGATTTCGGCCTGGCTGCGTATCCCGGAAGTCGACGTCAAACTGATTGGCCGTGCGCTGGACGCAGGCGCCGAAGCCATCGTTCTGCCGCGTGTCGAAAGCGCCGACGAAGTCGCCCGCGCCCTGGAAGCGGCGTATTTCCCACCGCTGGGCAAGCGCGGAATCAGCGGCGGTCGCATCACTGGTTTTGGCCATGTGTCATTGCCCGACTATATCGAACTGGCGAATCGCCAACGCCCCATCGTACCGATGATCGAAAGCGCCGCAGGGCTTCGAGCCCTGCCCGACATTCTCGCGCTGCCCGGCGTTGGCATGGTGCTCGAAGGCGCGCTCGATCTCGCCCTCGATTTGCAACTGGGTCCTGATCCATTGCACCCGCGTGTCTGGCAAGCCCTACAAGGCATGGCCGATGCCTGCGCCGCCGCTGAAGTTCCCTTTTGCGCAAATCCACGCTCGCCCGAACAACATGCCTGGTGGCGTGACCGGGGGATTCGCAGCTTTCTCGCTGGCGAAGACCGCGGCCTGCTGCACAACGCGTTGAAAGCGCGCTTGAACAGCCTTCAATTTCCCAACTGAGCCTGAACGAAGTCCAGATGAAAACAACAAACTATCTGTTTGCATTTCCCTTCAGCCTGCTCTCTCTGAGCATCTGCCAAACCGTACTGGCCAACGACCCGCCTGCCGATTACTCGCTCGCCCCTATGGTGATCAAGGGTGACGTGCTCGGTACCGCCAGCGATCCGGAAGTGCGGACCTACTCCGGTAGCCGCAGCGTGATCGACGCCGCCGACTTGAGGAAAGGCAGTGTCCGCGGGATTGACGATGCCTTGCAGCGCGTGCCCGGCGTCAAGATTTTCGATGAGACCGGCACCGGCGCCTTGCCGCAGATTTCCGTACGCGGTCTATACGAGAGCCGAAGCGGGCGCATTCAGGCCTTGTCCGATGGTATTCCTCTGGCCTTGGCGCCCTATGGCCAGACGGGGTTGTCGCTGTTTCCGATGACTCTGGCGACAATCGACCGCGTCGACATCGTGCGCGGCGGCGCGGCAGTGCAATACGGCCCGAACAATGTCGGCGGCGTGATCAACTTCATCAGCGCGCCGATTCCCCATGAAATGCAGACCACTATTCAGGAGCGCACCACCTTCGCCGCCGGCGGGCGCCAACTGTTCGACACCTACCTGGGGACCGGTGGCTACCTGACCGACAACTTCGGCCTGCAACTGGACGTCAATACCATTCAGGGCGAATACGGCCGCGAGCACTCCGATACCGACATCCAGAACTACCGTCTGCGAGGTCAATGGAACATCGATGATGACCGCTCACTGAGTTTTGGCGTGCAGCACTACACGGCCGATATGGACCTGGCAGGCGCCCTGAGTGTCAAGGACTACAAGGACGATCCGCGCCAGTCGACCCGTCCCCTAGACCGCTTCGAAGGCGATACCGACCGGGTCTGGGGCACTTACACGCAACAGTTTGGCGCCATGGGCCCTTTCGATTCAGTCGAGTTCAGCTGGACCAACTTCGCCCACAAAAGCTACCGCAACTTCGTTGTTGGCCTGCCGTTCACCCCGGAGGGTACCGCTGTGACCCAGCAGGACGGTCCGCGTGACTTCAAGGTCTGGGGCAGCGAACCGCGCCTGAGCATGAGCATCGACGGTGACAAGGTCGGTCAAACCTGGGTGCTGGGTGCCCGCTACGTCAAGGAAGACATCGATTACCGGGTTGATCGCGAAGCCCTCGGCACTGGCGTGACCAGCGTCTTCCGTGACTGGCATTTCAACGACGAAGCCAAAGCCGCCTACCTGAGCAACGCCATCAGCCTGTTCGACCGGCGCCTGACCATCACCCCGGGCATTCGCTACGAAAACGCGCGAATGGACTATAGCGACGGGATCACCGGTTTTCAGCACAGCAACCTGGCCGAAGAATGGTTGCCCGGCCTGACCGTGGGTTTCCAGGCCAACGACGATTGGTTCGTGTACGCCAACGCCCAGCGCTCATTGCGTCCACCGCAGATCACCCAAATCGTCAAGGAAGGCGACGTGGGCGCGGAAATCGCCTGGAACTACGAGACCGGCGTGCGCTACACGCCATGGCAAGGCTTGCGCGTCGATGTCGGTCTGTACCGCATCGATTTCGATAATCAGATCGAGTACAACGCCACCACCGACCGTTACGTGAACCTGGGCAGCACCCGCCATCAGGGTATCGAGACTGAACTGTTCTGGACCCCGTCGGTGACCCCGAACCTGGACCTGCATGTCAGCTACGCCTACCTCGATGCCAAGCAGCGAGCCGGTGACTTCAAAGACAACGAAGTGCCTTTCGCGTCCAGACACCAGTTCAACGCCGAAGGTCGTTATCACTTCGCCCAGCACTGGACCTACAGCCTTGATGGCCTCTACGTCAGCAGTGCCTACACCGATGCGGCCAACAGCGGCGCGGAAAACGCCAGTGCATCGGTTGGCAGGCTACCGGCCTATTGGGTCTTCAATACGGCGCTTGAGCGCGAATTCAAGCTTGACGACAAAAGTGTGCTGACCACATCCGTCGGCATCAGCAACCTGCTCAACCGCGAATACTACTTCCGTGGTATCGACACCAGCCCATGGGGTCGCCAGCCGGCCCCGGAGCGCGCCCTCACCCTCGGCGCAAATTACCGCTTCTAACTGCGCACCCGCGCCCCTGTAAAATCAGTCGCCCACCTGCTTGGGACGGGCGACTGCTGCCCCCAGGAAACTCGTCATGCACCGTCCTCTCGTCATCCTCAGCCACGTCACCCACGCCGCCGTTACCGAAGGTTTTCTGCCCGCCGCCCGCAAGCGCGGACTGTCAGTGGTGCTGATCAGCGACCATGCCCAGGAGCATCGGCGCCTGCTCGCCACGTCCGACTTTCCCGCGCAGGACTTACTGATCCTCGAGTGCGACGTGTTCAATCCCCTTGCGGTGATTGAACTGATCAACGCTCATGGCCTGCGCCCTGCAGCAGTGTTTTCCAACAGCGATCACCTGCAAACCGCCACTGCGTTAGTGGCGAAAACCTTCAACGTGCCCGGCAAGGTCTGGCTGATGTGTCACTGGGCAAAAAACAAGGCGGTCATGCGTGAACGCATGCAGGATCTGGGCTTGCCCGGCCCCTGGTTTCATGTGCTGACCGCTGGCAGCGCGGTGCCCGACGATGCAGTATTTCCGCTAGTGGTGAAACCCACCCAAGGCGTGGCCAGCCTTGATGTGCGCTTGTGCCACAACGCCGACGAGCTGAGCGATTACTGCGCCCGGTTCTGGCAGCAACAACCCGGTCGTGCGTTGTTGCTGGAGGCCTACATGGAAGGCCCACTGTTTACCCTCGAGACTCTCGGCGACGGTCAGCGGTTGCAAGCCATCGGCGGCTTTGATGTCAGCCTGTCGCCACCCCCGCACTTCGTCGAACTCGCTGCGCGCTGGAACGGCTCATTGAGCGTTAACCATCGGGCGGGAGCGCTGGCTCAGGTCGCTGCTTTTGGCATCAACTTCGGCGTGTGCCACAGCGAATTCATCCTCACTGCCGAAGGACCGGTGCTGGTGGAAATCAACTACCGCAGTATCGGCGATGGCCGCGAGTTCCTTCTCGACCGCCTGCTGCCCCAAGGCTGGTTCGACCGCATCCTCGGCGTGCACCTTGGCGAACCACTGGTAGATGCCCAGCCCGGCCTGGCGCAAGCGCTGGTGCATTATCTGGTCGCCGACACACCTGGCCGCTTGCAGCAGGCTTCCAGCAGTTTTCGTTACGAGCAGGACAATCACTGGAGCGACTACCGTGCGCTGCGCGAGATTGGCGACGACATTCACGTGAGTCACTCGAATAAGGATTATCTGGGCGTACTGCGCCTGATCGCCCCGGATACTGCCAGTCTGGACGCACGTTTCGCCGCCACATTGGCCGATCTGCGCTGGGTGATGGCATGAGCGTTGTGGCGCAGGATGCTGATCACGCAGCCATCAGCCAACGCATTATCGATTGCTGCCTGCGCGAAGATATTCGCGGGCTGCTCAGCCAAGGCATCGTCCAGCACCTGCCCACCGAACTGCACGAACACTGGACCGCAACCGTCAGTCCTTACTGGCTGCGCATCGCCCACCTGGACGCCGATGAACTCTGGCTGCCGGTTCACCCAGGCGGCCCGTTGCAGACCTGGAGCACGTCCAGCCATGCCTGGCTCTGCCAGCAAGACGGGCACGTCCGCATCGAGCACGGTTACGCACGCTGGCTCGAACAGTTGAGCAACGGCCTGGACGACGCCAGCCTTGAGCTGTTTGCCGCGTACCGCAAAGAAGCCGACTGCGCCGTGCACCATCGCGCGCTGTGTCATGCAGCCTATCAAGAACACGCGACCGAACTGAGCGACATCCTCGACAAGCCCGCCTGGGACCAACGCCTGATCGGTATCGACCGACTCGCCAGCTACCTGGACCATCCGTATTACCCTACCGCCCGCGCCAAAAGTGGCTTCGACAGCACAGCCCTCAAACGCTACGCCCCGGAGTTCGCCCCGCGCTTCAAACTCAATTGGCTGGCGCTGCCAAATGCGGCCCTGACGTTGAGCAGTTCGCCGCCCAAACATTGGCCGAGCTTTGTCGAGCTGGGTCTGAAACAGAGCCTCGAAACCAGCCATACCCTGCTACCGGTGCATCCGCTGACGTGGCTAGAGCTGGAAAAATACGGGTTACCCGAAGGCACGATCAAGGCACCGCACAGCGCTATGGACGTTGAGCCGACCCTGTCGGTGCGTACCGTAATGTGCGTCGAGCGACCGCACTGGCACATCAAACTACCGTTGCTAGTGACCACCCTGGGCGCCCGCAACCTGCGCCTGATCAAACCCAGCACGCTGTATGACGGCCATTGGTTTCAGACCACGCTGCAAGCACTGGCTAAACGCGATCCTCAGCTGGGCATGCGCTATCTGCACGTTGATGAGGAACATGGCGGGCATGCCGATGAAAGCCGCCACCTGGCCTATATTGCGCGTCACTACCCCGGCGAACTGGGCGTCGCCACACTGGTGCCGGTCGCCGGCCTCGCCAGCCCGTTGCCCGATGGTCGACTGTTCGTCGAGCAACTGGTCGAGCGCTTCTACCAGGGCTCACTGCAACGCTGGCTCGAAGATTATCTGGACCTGCTGCTGCACGTGCACCTGCGCTTGTGGCTGGGTTATGGCATCGCGCTGGAAGCCAATCAGCAGAACGCCGTGCTGATCTTCGAGGCTGATCGCCCACTGCGTTTGCTGATGAAAGACAACGACGCCGCACGCCTCTGGCCCGAGCGCTTCGCCGCAGCCTGCCCCGACCTTGCGCAGCGTCCTGCAGACTTGCGGGACGAGCGCATCCGCGTCAACGATGCCCAGCCACTGGCCGAGATGTTCTGCACCATCACCTTGCAACTGAACATCGTCGCGGTGCTGGAAGCGATCATTGCCGCCGACCTGGCACCCCGCGGGCCACTCTACGCCACCTTGCGCCAGCGCCTGATCGATTGCATCGGGCAACTAGAGGGCGAAGGCCTGGACTGCACTGAAGCCAAGCGCGTTTTGCTGGACAGCCCGAAACTACCGGTGAAATACCTGCTCAGTGCCGGCAGCTTGTTCAGCAAAGCATACTCAGGCGCCCAGGACATCAACAAGTTCTATGGCTACAGCGCGGCAAACTTCCTGCGGGAGGCGCACCCGTGCAACGCAGACTGATCGCCAGTGTATTGCTTGGCCACTATCTATCGGCCTTCACCGCCCTCGGCATTCCGTTGTACCTGCCACGCATCCTCGCCGACCTGGCGCCGGATGCGCCGGGCTGGAGCATCGGTGTGTTGTTTGTCCTGCCGACCCTGTGTACCGCTCTGACGGCGCCACTCTGGGGTCGCTGGGCGGATAGACGGGGCTGTCGCCTGTCCTTGCTGCGTGCCCATGCCGGACTGTTTGCGGGCTTTCTCCTGGCCGGGTTCAGTACCAACCTGCCGATGTTCGTGCTGGCCTTGATCATTCAAGGCACCTTTGGCGGGGCGATGGCCGCATCCAATGCCTACCTGGCGACCCAGTTCAAGGACGGCGACCTGTCTCGGGCCCTGAACTGGACTCAATACTCGGCACGCCTGGCCATGATCAGCGGCCCCATTCTGCTCGGTCTTATGACGGCGCAAGGGTTGGGACTGGAGCTGTATCGCTACCTGGCCTGGTTACCGTTACTGGCGTTCGTGATGATCCTGCCGTTGCCCGCCGATACACCCCGTCATCAGGCGAATGCGACCACAGCCGCCGGCCCACTTAGCCAACTGCCGACGGACATGCCACGTCTGCTGCTGGTGCAATTCCTGTTCAGCTTCGCCATGGTCGTCACCTTCCCTTATTTCGTCCCTTACGGCGAAGCACTGGGCATTGGCAACGACGCGCTGATCGGCCTCCTCTACAGCCTGCCGCATCTGGTTTACCTCATCGCCCTGCCTTGGGTCCAACGGCATGCCAGCAACTTGCTGCTGCCCGGCCTCGGGCTGCTGGCCGTGAGCAATGCCCTGCAGTTCTGGAGCAGCCAGGCCGAGCCTTTATTTGCCCTGCGCCTGCTCAGCGGTGCAGGAATGTTGCTGGGCTTTGTCGGCTTGCATCGCTGCCTGAGCCAACGCAGCCGCCAAGGCAGTGCCGGGCGCATGTTTGGCTGGTTCGATGCCAGCGGTAAATGGGCCGGCACAGCTGCCGGTGTGACCGCCGGGCTGGTCAGTCAGACCTGCGGCATCACCTCACCTTTTCTCGTTGCCTGTCTGGCCGCCGTTGCTGCGATGGCCTTGGCACGCCCCCTACTCATGACCTCGCGGGAGATACCAGCATGACCCTTGCTCTGACCACCGCTTCCCTGCATGAACGCGCTCTCGATGGTGAAGCCCAACGGCACGCCATTGAATGCCTGCTCAATTGTTATCTGCGTGAATACGCCCTGCCACGCGACGAGGCGAGCCTGGACTATCGTGCTCAGGATCTGCCCATGAGCCTGCGTCAACTCAATGGCCAGTGCATCAGCATCCGGCTGCCCAGCGGGCGACTGGTGGTGCGAGTCGACCGCGCGAGTGTGCTCGGTCGTTGCCGCTTTGTCAGCGCCCCCTATTTCAAGGGCAATGGGCACAGCTGGCACCCGTTGAACGCGACCGAACTGGCGCGTCTGCTGTGCGTGCCGCTGAGCCAGCCGGACCGTGTGGGCGAGATGTTGCAGCAGGTCGATAACAGCCTGCAGATCACCCGGACCTTTCTCCGGCATACCCGCGCCGATCGCGATCAACCGACTGACAGCCTGCTGGCTTCAGAACAGCATCAGATTTGGGGGCACGCCCTGCATCCAACTCCCAAGAGCCGCGAAGGCATCTCGCAAAATGCCCTGTTGGCCTGCTCGCCGGAAGTCGGCGCGTGCTTCGAGCTGCACTGGTTTCGTGTTGATCCGGCGTTGATCCAGCATCAAGGTGACGATCCCCGAGAGACCCTGTATCAGCTGTGTGGTCGAAACGATCTGTACCCTTGCCACCCGTGGGAAGTCGAGCGGATTCTGGCCGACCCGCTGGTCCGTCGCGCACAACAGCGTGGCCTGCTGGAGTACCTCGGCCCTCAAGGCCTGGCGCTGTACCCGACCTCGTCGGTACGCACCCTCTATCACCCCGAGCTTGCCTATTTCCTGAAATTTTCGATGCATGTGCGGCTGACCAATTGCGTGCGCAAGAACGCCTGGTACGAACTGGACAGCGCGGTCGCCCTGACCCGCTTGCTCGCACCGGTGATGGCCGAGCTGGCCCACGCACTTCCGGATTTTCTGCTGATGCCGGAACCGGCCGCCAGCACCCTGGACCTGAGCAGTCTTGGCACCCAGGAGCAGGCCCGCGAAGTCACCGAATGCTTCGGCATCCTCTACCGCCAGAACCTGGATGAGGCCACCCGCGAGCGCTACCAACCGCAAGTGGCCATGGCGCTATTCACCTGGGATCTGCAAGGTCGTAGCGTTTGTCAAAGCCTGGTGCAGCAATGTGCCGAGCGTCTTCGTATCGACGTGGCCGAGGCGACCCTGCGCTGGCTCGACGGCTATGCCCGTCAACTGCTCGGCGGGGTAATGCATTGCCTGTTCCGTCAGGGCGTGGTGCTGGAGCCACACTTGCAGAACACCCTGCTGGGTTTCGACGCCGACGGCTTGCCTTGTCGGGTCTGGATTCGCGACCTGGAGGGCACCAAGCTGGTGGCCAGCCATTGGGCACCGGAACGACTCAGCGAACTCAACGAGCGCACCCGCGCCTCGCTGTACTACAACGAGGATAAGGCCTGGCAGCGCGTCGCCTACTGCGCGCTGGTGAACAACCTGGGCGAAGCGATCTTCCATTTGGCCAACGCCGATTCAGGGCTGGAAAACCAACTGTGGATGCATATCGGCACGCTGTTGCAGGCACAACGAGCGGTGCTGGATGACCCCGTGCAGCTGCGCGAGTTATGTGCAGGGGCACCGCTGCCCAGCAAGGAAAACTTCATGACCCGGCTGATGATGCGTGCCGACCGCGAAGCAGGCTACACCGCCCTCCCCAGCCCGCTGTTCACTGCTCGCGCGAGGGCCCGTTCATGAGTTTGCCGACACGCGTCACCCAGGCCATCGGCCAATTGCGCGAGCAACAGCAAACACCGCTCTGTGCTTACGTCTATGATCTGGTCGCGCTGGAGCAGCACGTTCGGAACATGCGTGAAACGCTGCCCGCCAACTGCGAGCTGTTCTATGCCGCCAAGGCCAACCCGGAAGCACCGATCCTGCGAACCCTGGCGCCGCTGGTAGACGGCTTCGAGGCCGCGTCCGGTGGTGAGTTGCGCTGGCTGTATGAGCAATGCCCAGGGCATTTGCTGATTTTCGGCGGCCCCGGCAAACTCGACAGTGAGCTGGAAATCGCCATGGACTACCGGATTTCGGCCTTTCACGTCGAGAGCCTGACAGAGTTACGCAGCCTGGCGCGCATCGCTGCCAGACGGCGCCAACGGACGCCGGTCCTGCTGCGCCTGAACCTGAAACTGGCTGAAGCACCCGATAGCCGTCTGGTGATGGGCGGTAAACCGACCCCCTTCGGCCTGGACGAAGACGCATTGGACGAAGCGCTGAAGCTGTTGCGTGATGAGCCCTGGCTGGAACTGCAGGGCCTGCATTTTCATGTGCTGTCTCATCAGCTTGATGTGGGCGCTCACCTGAGACTGATCCGCAGCTACTGTCGCACCTTCAGCCAGCTCTGCGCCGAACACGGTCTGCAGCTGCCCCTGCTCAACGTCGGAGGCGGCATGGGCATTAATTACCAGGACCCGCAGAACTCGTTCGACTGGACGACATTCTGCCAAGGGCTCAAGGCATTGATCGCGGAAGAAGGCATGGGCGATACGCGCATTCGCTTCGAGATCGGCCGTTTTATCAGCGCGGCCTGCGGCTACTACGTGATGCAAGTCCTGGACATCAAACGCAGCCATGGTCAGTACTTCGCCATTGGCCGGGGTGGCACCCACCACTTCCGGACACCGGCGGCCCAGGGGCATGACCATCCTTTTGTCGTGATACGGGGCCAGCAACCCGCGCAGTTGCAGAATCAGCAGGTTACCCTGGTCGGCCAGCTGTGTACGCCAAAAGATGTGCTGGCAAGCCAGCAAACAGTCACCGCCCTCGCGATTGATGACCTGCTGGTGTTCACCCTGGCAGGCGCCTATGCCTGGAACATTTCGCACCGGGACTTTCTGATGCATGAACCACCGCAGATGCTGTTTCTAACGACATAAAAAACTGACGACATAAACAGGGCAACCTGACCACACAGCCATGCCACCCCTGCGCATCACGTAGTGGCTGGCACAGGCTCATTCACGAGGCGGTTGGCGGCCAGCTCGTCCGGCACTTTGACGAAAATGCTGTACTTCGCGCCTTCCATGGCTTCAAAGGCGATCAACTTGTCGACCAACGCGATGCTGATTACCTTGCCAGCATTGAGCAGGAGCATGCCATTGTCGGCATTGAGGTTGCGTGCAAGCACCATCCCCCTCAACAGTTCACGGGTGCCAACCACCTTGACCGTTGGATCGTTCAGAGTGACATCGCTCAGGTAGGCGGCACAGACCTGAACGAAGTCTTCCACCAGCGCTGGGTCATAAAGACGGCCGGCGTACTTACGGATAAACACCAGGGCTTCATCACTGTTCATTTGCCGTTCGAGGATCAACCCGCGCTGCAACTCGATAAAGTCCACGGCCAGCTTCAGCAAGCGCGAACCAAACGGGATAGCCTCGCCTTTGAGGTGGTCGGGGAATCCCGTGCCATCCCAACGCTCTTGGTGGTGAAGAATCAACTGGGCCGCGTCCTGCATCGGCTCCAACGTCATCAACAGCGACTCGCTCTGTTTCGGATAACCGCGATAACGCTCACGATCCGTATGGTGCAACAGGTCGGCAGGCGCGCTCATCATGCTGTCGCTCCAGCTCAACTTGCCGATGTTGTAGAGCGCTGCCGCCATGGCCAGATCGCGGCTACTCGCCTCGTCCATGGGGTGGGATTTGCAGTAGGTGCGAATCAAATCGATGATTTGCCGGTTGGTCTGCTTGCTTTTAGGCAACCGTTGATTGACCAGCAGGGAGAACACCTCGGTACTGGTCGCGTAACTGTGCTTCAACTCGTCATAGGCCAGGTCGAGCATGTCCGCCGTCTGTTGCAGCTCGGACATGCGTGCGACAACCCGCTTTTCCAAGGTGGCATTAAGCGCCTGCAACGCCTCGTTCTGCTCATGGGCCAGACGCTCCAGGCGTTGCCGCTCGCGCTCGGAATGCTGATGTTCCAAGGCCTGCCGCAAGGTCAGCTGCAACTCCTCGTCGTTCCAGGGTTTGCTGATGTAGCGATGAATCTTTCCTTCATTGATCGCTTTGACGATGGTGTCCAGGTCGGCATATCCCGTCAACAGGATCCGTGTGGTACCTGGATAGCGCTGGTGAATCTCCGCCAACAAGGTAGCGCCATCCATATTTGGCATGCGGGCATCGGTCATCACCAGATCGATACGCTGGTGGGCCATCAACTCAAGTGCTTTTTCACCGCTTTCGGCAAAGAACAAATCATACGGCTGGCTGCGCAGCAGACGGCGCAAACTGTTAAGAATGAACTCTTCATCATCCACCAGCAGCACGCAGGGTTTATAAGCCGAAACAGAAGCGGATTGCTCATCCATAGCGTTACCTGACATCACTCATTTGAGGGCATTTTCGGGTTTTTCATGATAAAAACCTCGCTCCCTCGCTTTTTTGGCTAAGGGCTGAGGCATTTTTAACAAACTGATGGCACATTAGCTACGGTTTCCCAGCGAAGTGCCTCGTCGAGGGCTATGCTCCGAAAAATGGGATCCAATGTATACGTAACCGTTGTCGCGCCTTCAGGAAGGGAAATCCGTATGCTTATTTTTCATCTGATCGCAGACCTGCCGGGTAGCGTTGAATGAGCACCCCGACCACTCACGCCAATCGCCGCGTGCTTATCATTGATGACACGCCATCGATTCATCAGGACTTTCGTAAAATTCTCTGCCCGAAGCCGGACAGCGAAGAGTCCCTTGATGCAGCGGAGGAAGAGCTCTTCGGCACAGTACAGGTCACTCGGAAAAATTTCGAGCTTGATTCCGCCTATCAGGGGCAAGAAGCCCTTGAACGGGTCAAGCAAGCACTGGCAGAAGGTCGGCCCTACGCACTGGCCTTCATCGACATGCGCATGCCACCCGGCTGGGATGGTCTGGAGACTATTGAGCACCTGTGGAAAGCCGACCCGCAATTGCAAATCGCACTGTGCACTGCCTACTCCGATTACTCGTGGGAGGCGATGACCGAGCGCCTTGCGTTCAGCGACCAACTGCTGATTCTGAAAAAGCCGTTCGACAGCCTGGAAATCCGCCAGATGGCCAGTGCGCTGACGGTCAAATGGCAAATGACACAGGATGCCGCGGCAAAAATGCGCAACCTGGAGGAAACCATCGCCGAGCGCGTTCAGGAATTGCTGAAAGTATCCCATCTGCTCCAGTACGATGTGTTGACGGAGCTGCCCAACAGTACGCTGCTGGGTGATCGGTTGACTCAAGCGATTGCCCTGTCCCGCCGCCATGATACGCAATTGGCAGTGATGTTCATCGGCCTGGATCGTTTTGAGCGGATCAATAACGCGCTGGGGCATCCCATCGGCGATGAAGTGCTTAAACTTGTCGCTCAATGCCTCGCCCACACCGTACGCGAGTCCGACTCGGTGTTTCGCTATGGCTCGGATGAATTTGTCCTGGTGCTGTCCGATGTCCATCACCCCCAACAAACCAAAAGCATTGCGGAGAAGTTGTTGGCCACCATCAAGGTTCCTCGCTATGTCGCCGGGCATGACCTGAGTGTGACCGCGAGCCTGGGCATCAGCATCTTCCCCGGTGACGGTGAAGATGCCGTCACCCTGATCAAAAAAGCCGAAACCGCCATGCGCAACATCAAGGACAGCGGTCCGGACAACTTCTGCTTTTTTTCCAACACCATGAACCAGCGTGCCCGCGAGCAACACTCTATCGAGTCAGGCATTCGACTGGCGTTGGAGCGCAACGAGTTTGTCCTGCATTACCAACCAAAATTGAACCTGAAAACTGGAAAAGTAGTCGGCGCCGAGGCTCTGATCCGCTGGCTCAAACCGGGGCAAGGTTGGCTTTTCCCATCTGAGTTCATCCCGGTCGCCGAAGACAGCGGCCTGATCGTCCCGCTGAGCAAATGGGTATTGCGCGAGGCCTGCCGCCAGACCTGCGCGTGGCAAGCGGCCGGATTACCGCCGATTCGTATGTCGGTGAACATTTCTGCCACTGAGTTTCGCCAGAGGGGTTTTCTCGAGGGGATTCGAACCGTACTTGAAGAAACCGGAATGAACCCTGAGCTGCTGGAACTGGAAATCACCGAAAGCGTGCTCATGCAAAATGCCGAGTCGACGATCCAGATCCTGCAAGCGATCAAGCACATGGGCATCCGCTTGGCCATCGATGACTTCGGAACTGGCTACTCCAGCTTGAGTTACCTGCGTCGTTTCCCCATCGACGTATTAAAAATCGATCAGTCGTTTGTCCGCGACCTGAGCACCGACAGCAACGACGCGGCGTTGGTCAGCGCCATTATCAGCCTGGGGAGAAGCCTCAAGCTGAACATCATTGCCGAAGGTATCGAAACCCAGGATCAGCTTGATTTCCTGAAAACCAACCACTGCGAAGAAGGCCAGGGCTATTTCTTCAGCCGAGCGGTAGAGCCACGTGCATTCGCCAAAATATTGAGTGGTGAGCAATTGGAAGCGGCACGACTGGAATAAATCGGACAGGACGAGACCGCTGGCGTATTTCAGGCCGGGACACCATTAAATTTATCGGCAGCCGGGGATCATTGATGCAGTTACATGGATGGCCCACTGCTTTCGCGTTGCTGCTTGGTCTATGCCAATTGGCAGCTGCTACACCACTGGACGAGCCGCTGAAGCCATTACCTGACGTGGTGATAAACAATTCCGTACAGGTCGAACTAGGCCGTCAGTTATTCAACGATGCACGCCTGTCAGTCAATAACAGCGTGTCCTGCGCCAGTTGTCATCACCTGGAAAAAGGTGGGGCCGACGACAAGCCTTTCTCCACTGGTTTTAACGGCGCGCTGCTAGGCATCAACACACCCACCGTGCTCAATGCGAGCCTTAACTTCAAGCAGTTCTGGAATGGTCGGGCCGACTCACTGGAGGCACAGATCGAGGAGGTGGTCCAAAGTCCTGTCGAGATGGGCAACACCTGGAAAGCCTTGATCGACACGCTCTCCAGAGACCCTGACTATCGCGCGGCCTTCACCAGGTCGTACCCGGACGGGGTCACGGCAGCCAATGCGCAGAATGCGTTAGCAAGCTATGAACGCACCCTGCTGACGCCCGACTCGCGCTTCGACCTCTACCTCAAGGGCAATACCGACATCCTGACGCTTAACGAAAAATACGGGTATCAGCGCTTCAAGCAATATGGCTGTATCGCCTGCCATCAAGGCGTCAACATCGGTGGCAACATGTACCAGAAATTCGGTGTGATGAGCGACTATTTCAAGGCGCGGGGCAACCCGGCCGAGAGCGATCTGGGACGTTATCTGGTAACCAGGGATGAGGCCGACCGTAACGTCTTCAAAGTTCCTAGCCTTCGTAACGTAGCGCTCACTGCCCCGTACTTTCATGATGGGTCGGCCAAGACGCTGGATGAGGCCGTCAGCGTGATGTTCACGTATCAACTGGGCCGCACGCCTTCGGCACAGGACAAACTTCTGATCATTGAGTTTCTCAAGACATTGACCGGTGAACTCAGAGGCAAACCCCTATGAAACTGTCTCATCGATTCAGCTCACTGCTGTTGGGCGCGATGACGCTGGCACTCGCATCTATTCTGGTGTTCCTCTATATCAGGTCCAGTGCCGATAACACCTCTAACTACATCGCGTCACGGGATCTGATTGGTCAGATCAAACAGCAGGATGCACGTTGGGAAACAGAGATCCTCAAAGCAAGAGTTTCCGTCAGCCAAAACTACGACTTGCTGGTGGAGCCGCTGACCAAAATCAACACCCTCTGGAGGCAGTTCGATACGATACAGTCCGGGCATGTGCTACATGCCGATGCCCTCTGGCAAGACAGTCGTACTGCCTATCTGGCTGCCGTCGACGAAAAAACACGGCTGGTTGAAAAATTCAAATCGCATAACGCCGTATTGCGTAACTCACTGGCCTTTCTGCCCATCGCCGAAGACGATATCCAGAAGCAGTTCGGCACGCTCAACAGAAGCGACCCAGTGCTGCAAGCCGCCTCAATGGACATCTATGACCTGCTACTTGGCAGCCTGGAGTTCTCTCAAATCACCTCTGACGACAAAGCGGCCGAGATCCAGGTCGGCCTGAACCGGTTGGGTGTGGACAAAGGTCGTTTGCCGCAACCACTCCATCTTCCGCTGGAAATCCTGCTCAAACATGTGGAGCTGATTCTGCACGAGCAACCCGTGGTCAACGATCTGCTGGAGCATATCGGCGTCGTTCCCGTGGCCGCTCGACTGGAGGACATCAATAACATTCTCAATAACAACCAGGAGCAGGCCGTCAAAATTGGTCAGCAGTACCACCTGTATCTGCTGATTTTCTCGGCATTGATGGTCTTCCTGCTGTTATATCTGGCCATCCGATTGCTGCGCAGCTTTGCCGAAATCAACAGTGTCAACAAAGCACTGCATGCCGCCAACGAAGGCCTTGAGCAACGCGTGGAAGAGCGTACCCATGAACTGAAGGACACCCAGAGCGAATTGCTCGATACCGCGCGCCTGGCCGGGATGGCGGAAATTGCGACCAATGTGCTGCACAACGTCGGCAATGTGTTGAACAGCGTGAACATCTCTGCCGATCTGCTTACTCGAAAACTGCGCTCCAGCAAGTCAATCGGCCTCGGTAAAGCAGTGCAAATGATGAATGAGCACGAGCAGGATCTGGGCGATTTCATCACCCTCGACGAGAAAGGAAAACTGTTACCGGGTTACCTGAACCAACTGGTCAAAGCGCTGGGCGCCGAGCAGGAAAGCATGACCGACGAGCTGGCGCAGCTGACCAAAAGTGTTGATCACATCAAGGATATCGTCTCTACCCAGCAGTCCTACGCTGGGGCGTCCAACCTGATTGAATCCCTGAACATCAGCGACTTGCTTGAAGATGCTCTGCGCATGAACTCCGGCGCATTGACCCGCCACCACGTCACGGTGGTCAAGGACTTCATCGATGTACCTGCAGTGATGGCCGATAAACATCGGCTGCTGCTGATTCTGATCAACCTGATCAGCAACGCGAAATACGCGATGTCCAACATGGACGACCGCGCTCGAAAAATGACCCTGGGCGTAAAATTCATCGATAATTCCATCTTGCAGATCAGTGTCAAAGACGAAGGTGAGGGCATCGCACCAGAGAACATGACGCGAATCTTTGCCCACGGCTTTACCACCCGCAAAGAGGGTCACGGCTTTGGCCTACACAGTTGCGCGCTGGCCGCAATCGAGATGAATGGGCACTTGAGTGCCTACAGTGACGGCCCTGGTAAAGGTGCAGTGTTCACCCTTGAAATGCCCCTGACAATCGCGACGGATAAGCAATGAACAGTCTATCGAACCGCCGTATTCTGCTGATTGACGACACCCCTGCCATTCATGACGACTTTCGCAAAATCCTCCTGCCTCCCGTCGACGACAACTCCGACCTGTACCTGATGGAGGCAGCGCTGTTCGGACAAACGGCCAAGATCGAGATTCCATTGTTCGAACTCGACTCGGCCTACCAGGGCCAGGAGGGTCTGGCTAAGGTGTGCCAGTCACTCAAGGACAATCGCCCTTATGCCTTGGCGTTCGTCGACATGCGTATGCCCCAGGGTTGGGACGGCGTAGAGACCATCGAGCACCTATGGGAGCAAGACCCGCGCCTGCAGGTAGTGGTCTGCACGGCTTACGCCGACTACTCCTGGGAAGAGTTACTGGAACGGCTGCATGGCCATGACCGGTTGTTGATTCTGAAAAAACCTTTCGACAACATCGAAGTCCATCAACTGGCCAACACCCTGACCGCCAAATGGGAAATGACCGAGCGCGCATCGGTGCAGATGAGCAAGCTCGAGCAATTGGTCGAGCAACGGACCCACCAGTTCAAACAGGCCAGCGAAGCCCTGCAACGTGAAATCGACGAACGCGAACAGCTGGAAAGCCAGTTGGTGCAATCCGAAAAACTCGCGTCCCTGGGGCAACTGGCCGCAGGGGTTGCTCACGAAATCAACAACCCCATCGGCTTTATCTCATCCAACCTAGGCACCCTTGAAGGTTACTTCAGCAAATTGCAGGACATGCTCGACGCCTACCAGCGCTCAGAAGAGGGCATCGCCTCGACCGAGATTCTTGAGCACTTGAAAACCATGCGCGAGCGCGTGGAACTGGACTTCCTGAGGGAAGATATCCCGCTGCTGATCAAGGAGTCCAAGGAAGGCATCAGCCGCGTCGGAAAAATCGTCAAAGACCTCAAAGACTTCTCCCGCGTCGACTCGAATCAGGAATGGCAATGGGCCAACCTGCAGCAGGGCATCGAATCGACCCTGAACATTGTCGCCAACGAACTCAAATACAAGGCCGACGTCATCAAGGAATACGCCGACCTTCCCGACATTGAATGCCTACCCTCGCAGATCAACCAGGTGATCATGAACCTGGTGGTCAACGCTGCCCAGGCCATGGGCCCTCAGCGCGGGAAAATCACCCTGCGCAGCGGGATGGAAGCAGAGCACGTATGGCTCGAAATAGCCGACACTGGATCAGGAATGGCTCCCGACACCGTGCAGAAAATTTTCGACCCCTTCTTCACCACCAAACCCGTCGGTCAAGGGACAGGGTTGGGCCTGTCCCTCTCCTACGGCATTGTGAAAAAGCACGGTGGCGACATTACGGTCAGCAGCGAGCTTGGCGTGGGGACTACGTTTCGAGTTACGTTGCCGATCAGACAGCAACACTCGAACACCTGACACACGACTCTTGCAGGCAAGCCAGCGGGCGTTAGCGCCTAGAACCCAGGGGCGATCTGTCCTTTGTAGCGCGTCAGGATGAACTGACGAACCGCCGAAATTGCCGAGTGTTAGCAGTCCATGGGTAGCGGGCTATGGACTCGCTGACAGGCTGTTCAGTGACTGCTTTTGGCCGATTCTGTTGAAAAAGTAGATCTCCTGCCTGGCCTGCGGCAAAATAAGGTCATCGGCCAGCGGGAGGATTCGCAGCATGATGGGACAATTGTCGAGTGGACAGGGGCGGCTGTTTTACTCGTTCAACATTGAAGATCACATCCCATCAAATCACCTCCTGCGCAATATTGATCGATGCCTCGATCTGAGCGATCTACGCCACTACCTCGCCGACTTTTACAGCCCGATAGGGCGTCCCTCGATTGATCCTGAACTGATGATTCGCCTGCTGATCGTGGGCTACTGCTACGGTATTCGCTCCGAGCGCAGGTTGTGCGAAGAGGCTCATTTGAACCTGGCATATCGCTGGTTTTGCCGCTTGAGCCTCGAAGACGAAGTCCCAAATCACTCTACGTTTTCCAAGAATAGGCACGGCCGTTTCCGCGACAGCTCTCTGTTTCGCTGGCTGTTCAACGAGGTGCTGCGTCGCTGCATGGACGCAGGTCTGGTCAAGGGTGAAGGCTTTGCCGTGGACGCCAGCGTCATCAAGGCGGATGCCAGTCGGCAGCGTGGCGTACCAGGCGATGAAGAGGTCAACTGGAGTGACCCGTTGCTCAGCACTCGTGCCGTACGTGAGTATCTTGAAGCGCTCGATGAAGAGGCGCTTGCAGAAACACTACCCAAGCGCCTATCGCTGACCGATCCACTATCTCGCTGGACAGCAGCTCCAGGAGGCCCGGCGTTCTTCGCGTACTCGACGAACTACCTGATTGATGTCGAGCATGGTGTGATCATGGATGTGGAGCCAACACCGGCTCATCGAACAGCCGAGGTCGAAAGCACCAAGATCATGATTGAGCGGGTCGAGGAACAGTTCGATATCAAGCCGGATCGCCTCATTGGCGATACCGCTTATGGAATCGCACCGATGTTGGCCTGGATGGTGGACGAAAAAGATATCGAGCCACATGTGCCGGTTTGGGATAAAACCGAGCGCAAGAACGGCAGCCTTTCAAGTAGCGATTTTCAATGGAATGAAGAAACACAGGAGTATCGCTGCCCCACCGGACACGCACTGCGTAGCGAGTGGCGAGCCTTCAAGAACCAGCGCTCACATGTCACGAAAGCCGACACCATCATCTTTCGATCACGACAAACCGACTGCGCGAAATGCTCGATGAAAGAGCGCTGCTGCCCGAACACTCCGGTTCGGAAAATCGCCCGTAGCATCCATGAAGCCGCGCGTGATGTTGCTCGGCGGATCGCCGCGACGCCTCAATACGTTTGTTCTCGCCATGAGCGCAAGAAAGTCGAAATGTTGTTCGCTCACCTCAAGCGAATCCTGAGACTGGATCGATTGCGGCTACGCGGCATGAGCGGTGCGAACGATGAATTTACATTGGCAGCAGCGGTACAGAATCTGCGGAGACTGGCCAAACTGACCTCTCAAGGGCCGCCAACCACGGGATAGGTGCGCCCGGAGTAAGTAAAAAACCTCAAATTAACCCACTTACGAAGCTGCAACGATCAACGCAGAACCGAAAAGCCACTCAACGTGGTGAATAGGTCCTGAAGTGACGGCCAACCTCGACTTCTTCCCGCCTGAAATTCCGACTTTTTCAACAGAATCGACCCATAGCAGTCATTCGGCGAGGAGTTAAGCAGATGTCAAACATGAATTCAGTGCGCAAGGTGGTGTGACACCGATCAAAACTGTACGGAAACAGATAAGTATTTGCCCCGTCTTCATCCGGTACGGCGGGGCATAGAGCCTATGCATTAGTCTAAATGCTGAAACTCTTTGACAATGAAGTCAATGAACGCTCGCGTTTTCGCAGGCAAATGCAGTCGGGACGTATAAACGAGATTGATGGCTAATTTGGGCAGGTTCCAGTCGGTTAAAATTGGAATCAATCGACCCGCAACAATATCGTCGTGTATCACATACGAGGGCTGAGCAAGAATGCCTAACCCTTGCAGTGCTACTGCCCGCAAGAGCTGACCATCGTTGGACTCAAGTGATGCTTTTGTCGAGATCGTGATGGATTCCTTCTCTCGCTGGAAAACCATTTCGTAAGGGTCGGTGGCGTAGGTGTAAAGTAAAAGTTGATGGTCAACTAATGCCTTAGGGTGTTCGGGACAGCCGTGACGTTGCAAATAGTCAGGCGACGCGGCTAGCGTGCGCCGCGTCTCAGTCAAGCGCCTAATCACCAGGCTGGTGTCAGGTTCACTTTCACGTGTCCGAAGCGCTACATCGATATTGTCGTCAATGATGTCGTAATAACGGTTTTCAGCAACGATGTCTAAGCGAACATCAGGGTACTGCTGATTGAACTTCGGCAGCAGCGGCAATATATGCTGTAGGCACAGCGATAAAGAGGCGGTAACGCGCAATACACCCACTGGGTGGCTTTTGGTCGCGGAGACGGCGTCGGTGGCGCCTTGCATGGCTAGCAGTGCAGCTTTGGAGTTGTTGTAGAAGTCCTTTCCAACCTCAGTCACAAATAATCGACGGGTACTGCGCTCTATCAACCTCGCCCCGAGACGGTCCTCGAGCGCCGCCAGGTGGCGGCTTGCAGCAGCATTGGACAGGCCCAGCGCCTCGGCCGCCTTGTTCAAGCTACCCAGCTCTGTGACCTTTACAAACAGTTCATATTCGGTCCAGCGATCCATCAGCATTGTTCCATTGAGCGAAAATGTCATTTCCAGTTATAGGCTTTTTCAATTTAATTGCTACCGTTAATCTACTTCTATCCCTTGCAGCAAAGATTTTCCGAGCTGAAGGAAATTCGATAGGAATTTAAATTGAGTAATAATCTGGAAGTAGTAAAAAACTATTTTAAATTCTGCGTTGATGGAAAAGATGTGGATCGTGTCACTGAGTTTTTTGCGGATGATGTCGTTGTTCATCGGCCTGACTGCGTTGCCCCTATCGTGGGCGTGAAGCTTTTCAAAGAAGCGTTGAAACTGAATGTGACTGATAGATATGAGTCTTTACATACAACTTTCCAAAAAGAAGTTGTGACTGGCGATATTGTAGTGGTGGCGTTGACGCATCAGACAAAGGGGTCTAATACTTGGCATGGATTTGATGTCACAGGAAAAGACCTTGCATGGACGGCATTAACCTATTTTCGATTCAATGCAAATGGAATGATTGTCGAGGAAATTGTTGAGCGAAATGAATTATTCATGGCGAAGCAACTCGGCATCATTGAGTACGCTTAAGTAGATTGTATTGTCTGGTTTTTATTAAAAAGCCAGACGATATGTTAATTACTTGTATTCTCCAAGTTGAGTTTTCATGGAATTTATTCGTCGTCATATCGAAACTCAAGTTATGAGTTTGACCGGTCTGTCTCTTGGCAAAATCGATCTGGAAAACCCCAAGGGTGATCCAGGTCTTTTCGGGCCGAATTCGATCTGCTGGCAGGTGCATGGGGACTACAGCAGCATGCTGATCGGTGGCATTAGTGCCCTTATGTTGCAAGCATTGCACCCGCTTGCGTTGGCAGGTATTTGGGATCACTCAACTTTTCGTGAAGATATGATTGGTCGATTGCGGCGAACCGGATTGTTTATTTCTGGAACCACCTTTGGCTCACGACAGGATGCCGAGTGGCTGATCGAAAAAGTACGTTCCATTCATTTGCAAATCACTGGCACTGCTGTTGATGGGAGGCCTTACGCCGCTAGCGATCCAGTTTTGCTGACCTGGGTTCATGTCGGTGAGGTGAGCAGTTTTCTTTCAGCACACCTGCGATATAAAAATCCACATTTGTCGTTGGATGATCAAGACCGGTACTACGATGAAACGGCATCTATCGCTGAGCGGTTGGGCGCCGAAAAGGTACCGCGCTCTAGGCGGGAAATTTCAGACTACCTTGAGCAGATGCGCCCGCAGTTGCTCTGCGACGGTCGAAGTCGTGAAGTTCTGAATCTATTACTTGCCGCCCCGTCACCTAGTCGGCTGGCGAGACCGTTCGGCACGTTGATGATGCAAGCGGGAATCGACCTTTTACCTCACTGGGCCAGTGAGATGTTCGATATCTCCCCTAACCCGCTAAAAAGCAAATTGGTTCGTGCAAGCATCAAACGCAGTTTGCCTGTGCTGCGTTGGGCGGTACGTAATTGTTCATTGAGCCGCGCTCAGAGGCGGATGGACCTGACTGAATAGCTCAAACCTGCCAGGTTATTTTTGAAGGACCGCTCCTCGCCGGTTTTTGCCACTCCCCACCGGCAGCGATGGGTCGTTTACCGCTGGTCGCGGCGGGCAGCAATCGGCCCAGGCTGTGTGAAAACGCCAGTGATTGTCTAACCTTTTGATCGTCGAGATCTGATCGGGGTCGATCATGAAGCGATTCATTGAGGGCGAGACTCGGACGCAGGTGACGCTGCTGCCGGAGTGTCTCGACGATTACGTCACCGAGACCAATCCGGTGCGCGTAGTCGACGTTTTTGTCAACGAACTCGACCTGGGCAGGTTTGGATTTAAAGGCGACATACCGGCAGACACTGGCCGACCTGCTTATCATCCTGCAATTCTGCTGAAGATCTACATCTACGGTTATCTCAACCGCATTCAGTCGATCCAGCGGCTGGAACGAGAAGCCCAACGGCAGTCAACAATCGCGACCGCAATTTCACCAGCGCCAAATTGAAGCGAGAATGGAAGAAGTTGAATCGAGCATCAACCGTTACCTGACGACACTCGATGCTGCCGACCGGCAAGACCCGACACCCTCTGAGTCCAAGGCTGTACAGCTTTTACAGTCCGCTGGACGTCACCCGTTGCGCCAAGCTAGTGCGGTTGATTGCAAGTTCGTCGCTTACATCAGGGCCGCGATAGACCATGGAAGTTTCATGGTGCACATAGTCGCCATAGCGCTGCGCACTCAGCCAATTGAACGAGCCGATACACAGCAATTCCTCATCGGCCATAACGATCTTGCTGTGCACCTTGTTGACCACGCACACCTGAACATCCCGCGTTTTCAGCGCGGCAATCGCGTCTTTGAATTCCGCAATTCTCTCGGGATCGCCCTCAGGCTTGGCACGTTTGATACCCGTGTTGAATCGCAGGTCGGTATACACCACCACTTGGACGCCGCGCTGCACCGTATTGCCCATGATGTCCATCGCGCCGCTTTCCTGCATCCATCGCAATTTCACCCAGGGCGTTACGATCTGAACCTGCTGGCGAGCCGTTTCCAGCGTGTGCATCAGAAACCGATCATGCTCTTCAACTTCATGCAGGTGGCTCAATCCGGTATGCGCCGTTTGTAAATCATCCCGGGGTTGATAATCGAAAATCAGCTCGTTCGCCGAATCCGCCAACAGAAACTGGGTCAAACGCCCACGCGGCTTGCTTTTCGGCACTTGGCTGAACAGGTCCATGTCGCCAAACACCAGAAAACTGTCCTTGGCCCGAGAAACGGCAACGTTCAGCATGCTGTCCTTGCGGTCGATAAATTCGCCATCGGCATGTTTGGAATAGACCGCCGAGAAGATCACCACCGGCCGCTCGGCGCCTTGGAATGAGTGAACCGTGCCGACAGTCATCTCGCCATCGCCTTTACCGGTCTTGATGCCCCGTGCTGTGCAGGCCTGAACGATCGCCTGCGTCTGTGCGCCGAACGGCGTGATCACACCGAGGATTTCCCACAGATCCTTCTTGTAGCGCTTTGTCAGCTCGGCTCCATTTGCTTGAATCCACGCAGCGATCGTCTGCGCTTCCAAGAGGTTATGACGGCTACCGCCATTGCTCTGCTGGCACATTCCATCAATATGCAGGTAGCCCAGCCCCGGCAAGCCACCTTCCGGTTTTCGCCCTCGTCGCGGTTGCAGCTTGCCCCTGTAGCAAAGGGCATTGCAGTAATCGATTATCGAGTCGTAGCAGCGACGGTGCTCATACAGATACATGCCTCGGGCGAGGTCATGATCGTAGTGATACCGACTGGTCGCCTGGGCGATGGCCATGACGCTGCCATTGGCCGCGCTACGGCCGCTATCGCAGAAGGCGGCATAGTCGTCATCGACCTTGTCGCGCGATAGCAGACCGGCGCTTATCAGGTTGCCGATATCGACCGCAGCCGGAATCGACCAGATGGGTTCGATCTGCTGAGTGTCGCCTATCACCAACGCGTGCTTGGCGAGCGCGAACGACGGCGCGGCGACTTCAGGAAGAACTTGGCCGGCTTCGTCGACGATCAGAAGATCAATGAAGTTCAACGCATAGTCATCGACGAAGCCGTTACCGTCGTGCCGCCTGCAGCGCAGTTCCTTGGGCAGCCTGAAGAAGGTGGCCACCACACAGGGCGTGAGCTTCATCCACCGCCGCCAGTTTTTCTCAAGGGTCTTGCGACCATTTTTGCCGCGGCTCATGAGAATTTCTGGCAGGCTTTCGGCGACGTCCATCAGCCAACGGCCTTCCCAATAATGGGTAGTCAGCAGGAAGATTTCGAAACGCAGGGAAGTGTCCGCCCAGCTGTCGCAGTCGTTGAGAGTCACCTGGGCAGCAGGCCTGTCGGTAGGAATCGGCAGAACGGCAATCACTGCTTGCCAATTCAATACCTGACGTTGCTCGGCTTCCAGCAATTGTCGGGCCTGCTGCAGTTGGGCTTCGAGTACTTCCTGGGCCTTGCTGGCTTGAGCCACGGCGGCCGTCAACCGGGTTTCGATTTCGCAAACACTGGCGGCGTTTTGCAGTTCGGTGTTGGCCTCATCGAGGTGTAATTTCGCCAAGCGCAGACGTTTGCCAGCGACCGGGCCAAACCAGCCGAACAGCGTGTAGATCAGCGGCTCGTGGGCCAGATAGTGTTTGAAATCCTTCAGACGTGCTTTCGCGTTCGCAAGCTGTTCGGCCTGATTGAGGTGCTGCGCGTCAATACGCGCGATGCCTGCCTGTGGATCATCGCTCAGCAGTGCCTGGATGGCTTCGCGGGCGCCGACCAGTTTGGCCCAGGCCTGCTCAATATCAGTGAGTTGCTGCTGTCGCGAGCGGATCGCGGCCTGGAGCTGCTTGACCGCACCTTGGACGCTCGGGCTCAGATCATCGGGGAAGGCGATGACGGCTCGGGCCAGGTAGGCCTGTTGCGCCTTGTCCAGATAGGCCTGCGACTCAAGCTCGGTGAAAAAGCTTTTGGTCTGGTAGGTGCGGGCCATTTCTGCTTCGGCCGAAGACTTGGGAAAGTAAGCGCCGAAGCTTTTGATATCGGGCAGCCAGCGCCCCGCAAAGGGGCCGCTCCCTTCTGAGAAGTCCTTGCCGAACGCTTTGATGATGTTGGTCACGGCTTGGTTGTTGGTGGAACTGGCCACGATCACTGGCGGCTCGCCACCGGCCACTGCGGCCTTGGCCCAGAGCGAGGCGACGACCGAAAGCAGCAAGGTGGTTTTACCAGTACCCGGCGGCCCGTTGACGGCCAGCACATCCCCCGCATCAGCGACGAGGAGATGAGCCAAGCCATCACGTTGGGCGGGCGCCAAGGCATATTCGTTCCCGGCATGGCCAAGTCGCGCGGCAAACTGGCTATTGGCGGGCAAGCAAACTTCGTCAGGGCTAGAATCGCGCTGAGCGAAGCGGTCGAACAGGGGTGCGTCGGGCTTGCTGTCGCGCAAGTGGTCGTAGAGGCAGACGATATTGCGGCTGAAGCCGTCAGCTTTGTCTTCCTTGAACAAATAGCAGAAGTTGACCAGGTCGAAGCCATCCTCTGCCCCCTCCCAGCCGCTGGTGACCTTGCGGAACATTTTCATGCAGAACTGCAGATAGGCATTCCACTTGTCGCGGTGCTGGTCTGCGGTCAGTTCTTCACCCTCGGCGGATGAATCGAACTGCGGCACGTCTTCGGCGGACAAAAACGCGTCCAAATCGACTTGGGCACCGATGGCGAAATTGTCGCGGTCCAGCGGTTCGAGAATGTCGCGGGGCATCAGGGTTTGCGATGTCGGATAAAGACGACCATCGTGGGCGACTAACACTCGACATATAACCGGGGTGATGAACGCTGGCAGACCGTTGCGGGCTTTGCGGTGTTCCAGGCGTGACTTGTAAACCAAGGGCCGCAGGGTGATTTCTACGCAGGGTAATTCGGCGGGTTCGTTGGCGAATAACAGGCTCACCTGCTCTGCCGGCACACACCCTGCGAATAAGGCCTCAATGGGTAAAGCGGTGAGTTTTTCGGCTTGGCTGGAGGACAAGGCGCCGTTGCCATTTTCGGCATCGGCCAAGGAATTGCGCCAGTAGTTCGCGAGTTTGAAGGAATAGTCGTTCATCGTCCTGATTCAATGCGGACCGTGACTCACTGTGACGGTCGATGGATGGTGATTGGGCCGAGGGTAGCGTGTTGGGTGGGGAATGGCCAATCAGGACATGCTGCGGAACGGGATACTCCAAGGCTCTAGCATCGGTGTCAGTGGGTTGTATTGATAAACAATCTCCCCGAGAATCGAAAACTTACTGAATAGCCCCTGGTTTCATAGACAGCTTGGAAGGCTGCTTGGGGGCTGCGGAGCTTCGGTTTCAAGCTCTACGGTTCCGATTTACCAAGCCCTGGGTTTTCGCGTATGTGGAATCCAGGTTGTTCAGGTTGCAATGCGCTGGGGCATTCCAAGGCCTCGGGGAATCATGCCGATGGTCAACGTGGAAGCTTTCGAGTCAGTGCAGATCGCAAGTGTCGCAACCAACAGAGTCGTCAAGCAAAAAGACGGGGACATACTTAATAAAGATCGAGAAAAACGCATTAGCGAGATAATGAATTTTCTTGGAAGCCAGCTACCCATTCAGCATATGACTATCAGTGATTAATCAATCAACCCATGCAGGTCAATCGAGCGGGTTAGTGTTTACGCCTTAAGCGACCACCCAGCGCCCCCCTCTTTGTTTCGCAAAGAGGGGGTATGTGATCTGAACGCCGGCAAAAAGTGCGAGCAGGTGAATTATTCAGTGTCTCCTCAGGGGCATAGTTTGAGTGCTACGCCCCATATAATTGATTGACTGCGCATTGTATTGGGGTGGAGGTTTTTATGAATTACATACCATTGGAGAAGTCCGGCTGATACATATCGATATCGTTACGCACTGTTTGCAACGTTTTATCGTAGCAACACAGCATATGCAAAGCCCAATCGGCACGCGCCCGAAGGCGAATGTCATTTTCGTCTTGAGGTTCTCCATTGTTCAGCATACTTTCAACTTGCCTGACGATCAGTTGTTCCGGGAGGTAGGTGATCCGGCAATTTTTATAACTGGACCCACGTAACTCAGCGATAGGATAGGCGCCCCCTAATCCGGCCGAAACCCCCACCAATAGCGCTGGCTTATGTCCCAATTCGGCGAGACCGGCGTAAAGGAAGAAATTTTTTAAGGCTGGGCAAGCCATGCCGTTCCACTCCGGACTGATGACGACCAGCGCTGTTGCTTTTTTAAGAATTGACTGCTGTTTGCTCCAGACGTTATCAGTGTCTTTCTCCGGCCAGGGTGGTAGCCGGCTTGATGCTAAGTCTATTAAGTTTATTGACTCGCAAAGTTCGAGTCTTTCTAATCGGTCGCGCAGATAGTTGGCGACCTTGACCGATTGACTGTCTGATCTATTCGATCCAGACAGCAGAACGATATGACTACTCATCGTGCCACCTTCTGCTCAGCAGTCACAGTCGGTGCCACGCAGCGGGATCGAACAACTGGCCAGAATAATTCCTCTTTCCAACTGATCGGCGACAAGTGCTCGATACCATAAGCCGGTGGACGACGGCGCGTAATCTTTGCCGTCCCGAACAGTACATCCCAAAGAAACAACATATTGCCAAAATTACCTTTGTAATGCGTGACGCCATCCTCAGCCGTCAAACCGTGATGTGCAGAATGAGTGGATGGCGTAGAGAAGGTGCGCTCCATTATCCAGACAAGAGGCCGCAAAGCAGGAATGCGGTAAAGTTTATCGTCCCAGGCGACACTGCTGTGCGCCGCAAAAATCACGGTCATTTTCAAGATCAAATAAACGTAATAAACCGGTGCGAGACCAAGATAAATTGTAAGCGACCCATAAACCCCACGTACCGTTAGATGGGGTTTACGTTTACCTTGGCATCTCTGGCGAGCAGTTCCAAG